>NZ_BAAALD010000043.1:0-22391 GCF_039528095.1 Kitasatospora arboriphila | reverse complement strand
CCGGCTGACCGTCCCTGCCCGGCTGAGCGCCGGGGCGGACACGACGGCCCGTGACGTCCTACTCCTCCGGCTCCCAGGCGCGGAGCAGGTCGAACAGCCCTGCGTCGCCGTCGATCCGCAAGGAGTCCGCCGGGACACGGTCGTAGAGGAAGAGGATCAGCTCACCGGCCGTGGCGTGGGCGGATACACCGGCTGCGTCCGGGCCCTCGCCGCCGGCGGCGGGCAGACGGGTGGTCCGGGCGCCGTCGCCGTCGACCGTGAGGCGCCAGGAGCGCCCCTCGGCGGCGTGGAAGTCGAAGGCGGTGGGCTTGTGCGGCCAGGCGCTGGGCGTCGCGACGCAGGTGAACAGGAACTCCTCGACACCGTCGAGGGCCACCTCGGCCGGCAGCGGCTGCGGGGCGCCCGCGGCGAGCCGGGCGTCGTAGGTGTGCACCGCGCTCTCCTGGACCCGGTGCCGGGCGACCCCGCCGGAGGTCCGCGGCGTCTGCAGGGCACTCCACCACGCCCAGCAGCCGGCGTCCGGGCCCGCCTCCCGCAGCGCACCCAGCAGCAGCTGCGTCGACTCCTCCAGCCAGGCCACCAGGGCCTCGCGCTCCCGCGGCACGACCAGGGCGGCCCGCTCGGCGGCGGCCCCGTCCGGCGGGGCGTCGGCGGGGCCCGCACCGACGATGGCGGCCCAGAAGCGGTCGCCACCACCCAGGTGCTGGGCCAGGTCGAACAGCGTCCACTCGGGGCAGGTCGGCACCTGCGCGTCGAGGTCGGGCGCGGAGGCGACCGCGGCGCGGAACGCGCTCGACCGTTCGTCAATCAGCCGCAGGAGGTCGGAGAAATCGAGAGTGTTATGCACCCGGGGTGTCTATCACCTGCTCAGCCCACGGAAAAGCGGTTTTCCCCGCCCACCGCGGCAGCGGCGCAGCACGGGCCGCTGGGGCCGGAGCCGCGAACGGCACTCCGCCGTCCGCCCGCTGTCACGGCGTCAGCCGCGTCACGTCCTGGACCCCCGGAAGACCGGCACGACGTGTCCCGGACCGGCCGCTGGTCCATCACGGCCGTGGGAGACCCGCCGACCGGCTGGTGCGGCGAGGAGAAGCCCACGCGGCGGGCGGCCGCCCGGCTTCGACCGCGAGGCCTACAAACGGCGTGACACCGTCGCATGGCGCATCAACGAGCTCAAGCGGTGGCGCGGCCTCGCCACAGCAGGGTGGTGCGGTCGGAGCCACCCGGGCCGTGGACGACGAGCAGGCCGCCCGAGGGGACCTCCAGGTCCACGTCCTCGAAGACGGGTCCGCGTGGTCCGTGGACCGCGAGGCCGTGTGCGGTGACCGGTAATCCCTGGATCTCCATGGCAACCGGCTGTCCGCCGGGACGACAAGTGGCTTGACCTGGCCACTAGAGTGGAAACGATCTTGGGGGGTTGTTGCGATGAGACTCGCGGTGGCAGGCACCGTGCTGGCCGGTTTGATGCTGGCCGGATGTTCCTCGGCTGCCGATGGTCAGGCCGCGTCGAGCGCGGAGAGCAGCGAACCGGTGATGTCGGTGAGCCCGCAGGGCTCTCCGACACCGAAGGCCTGCGCATCGCCGCATCCCACATCGAGCTGGATGGGCGGCTCCACCACAGGCCTTCCGGACGACGTGCGCTGTCTGCCCCATGTCCTGGACGGTGAGATGCTCGTGCCTCCGCCCGAAGCCGCGGGCGCTGTGGGAGGAGGTCAGGCCCTGACGATCCACGTGACGGAGGACACCACCCCCGAGGACGCGCTGGCGCTCTGCCGCCGGCTCACCGACCTCGGCTACGGCACGGGCGGCAGCCATGGTGTCTCGGCCCTGAACGTCGGCGGCTTCGACGCCGGTCACTACATGTCGATGCCGAACCGCCGGCCCTGCATGCAGATTCGGTAGCCGCCGTACCGGCCCAGGACGGGACAGGGGGTCGGCGACCCCTCGGCACCGGCCACCTGCACCCCGAGGTTCGGGGCCCTGGACGGCCCGTCGGCCCCGGCAGTCGAGAGTGGGGGTCTTCCGAACGACACCCGGTGCCCGCCGTCGGTGACGTGGGGGACTCGTCCGGATCCGCCGGTCGCCGAGTCTCGCACGCCGGATCAGCCCCGGCTCCTGACGCACATCGGACCCGGCGGCAGTGCGGGGGAAGGTGCGGGCGGACCGGGTGGCCGCGGCTACAGCCGGTCGCTCTTGCGGTGGTCGAAGACGACGGCACCGGAGCTGAAGGCGGTGGTGGTGGCGAGCGTCCAGGCGGCGGCGCTGGAGCCCTCGGGGAACAGGCGCTTGCCCTGGCCGACGACCACCGGGTGGATCCACAGCGTCAGTTCGTCGAGCAGGCCGAGCTCCGTCAACAGCGGATCCACCTCGCAGCGCCCGCCGCAGACCGCACGCGGTGCGCCCTTCGGTCGACCCCTGACCCACTGCCGCCCGCGCCCGGTGCAGGCCGACGGCGCCGGAGGTGAGCGGGAAGCCGGTCGCACTCATCGGCGTGCCGGTCCTCGAACACGCGACCGTCACAGCTGACACACCGGGGGCTGTAGAAACTTGGACGATCTGTGTAGGTTGATCACCGCTCAGCCAACTGTTCGCGGAGAGACCAGCCATGACGCAACCCCCGCCGCCCGACCACGGCTACGGCTATCCCCGGCAGCCCCCGGCCTACGGCCAGCCGCCGTACCCGCACCAGCCGCCCTACCCGTACCCGTACCCCCAGCCGCCGGCGCCGGTGCCGGCCAGGCGGTGGTGGCAGCACCCGGCTCTGATCATCGTGACCCTGTTCCTCTTCCCGCCCGGCGGCATCGCGCTCGCATGGCGCAGCCGTTGGAGCCGGCCGCAGAAGGTCGTGGCGACCGTTCTCGCCGGCATCTGGTTCTTCACACCCTTCATGGGTGACCCGCCGCAGGACCCGAAGGGCGACGCCAAGCCGGTGGCCGCGGCGACGCCGGCCACTGCTGCGCCGGCGAGCCCGACGCCGGCCGCACCGCCGAGCTTCGTGGGCCAGAACCTCAAGTCGGCCAAGTCCGCGGCGAGCAAGGCCGGGTACGACGCCACCTCGCACGACGCCTCCGACAAGAGCGCGGGCCAGTGGGACGACGACAACTGGAAGGTGTGCTTCCAGACCGTGACGGCCGCGAAGGCGGGCAGGACGCCCTCGCTCGACTTCGGTGTGGTCCGTGTCGAGTGGCCCTGCCCCGCGCACGACGGCGAGCCGATCCCCTATCCGAAGATGCCGGCGGTCGTCGGCCAGACCTTCGCGAAGGCGTCCGAGACGCTGGGGCCGCTGCAGCTCAAGGCGGTCGAGGCCGGCAGCGCCTACCTCGACGTCACCCTCCCCGCCGGCGTCGGCGACTGGACCGTCTGCTTCCAGGACCCGAAGGAGGGCAAGGAACTCGAGTACCCGAAGACCGTCACGGCGCACCTCAAGGTCACGGCGCCCGGCACGGCCTGCCCGGCAACCGAGTTCACCCGCCTGCACCCCGACCCGACACCGCCGGCCGTGACCGACGACGACTCCACCAGCGGCTCGTCCTCGTCCGGTGGCTCTTCCTCGAGCGGCGGCTCCTCCTCGGGCGGCTCGGGCAGTGCCTACTACGAGAACTGCGCAGCGGTCCGGGCCGCCGGCAAGGCACCCCTCCACCGGGGGGATCCGGGCTACAGCAGGAAGCTGGACCGTGACGGCGACGGAACCGCCTGCGAATAGCGCCCGCGATACCTGCACCTGGAGGCGGCCGGGCGGGCGCCTGGGGCCGGGCCGGGACACCCGTGTCCCGGCCCGGCCGCTGCGGCGTCGGCGCCGTCCTCAGCCTGCCGTGGGGGTGGGGGCGACGCCGAGTGCGGTGCCCAGCCGGGCCACGACGGCCGAGTAGTCGGAGTCGCCCTTGAGGAGTGCGGCCTTGGCCTGGGTGACCTTGGCGGCGTCGTTGGCGGTGGCAGCGGTCAGGCAGTCGGTCGCACCCTGCCGCAGGTTCGTGACCGCCGAGGACCACAGCGCCTGGGACTGCGGATCGGGGATGGGGTCGAAGTCCTTGATGATGTTGAGATCGTGGTCGAGGTCGTTGCACGCCGACCGGATCGCCGTGTAGTCGGCGGGGGCGGCCGGGGCGATGGCCACGCTGCGCTTGAAGTCGCGGAGGCCGTGGTCGAGGGCCTGCATGCCCTGCTTGTGGCGGCTGTCCGCGAACCACGCGGCGAGCTTGACTTGGGCCTCCGCGGAGAGCGTCGGCGCATCGACAGCGGACGGCGTGCTTGAGACCGACGGCGCGCTCGCCGCTGACGCCGGGCTGCTGGAGGGCGAGCCCTCACTGCATGCGGCAAGCGGGACGACGGTAACGGCGACGATCAGACCGAGCAGAAGTTGGCGCATGAAATCCCCCTCGAACGAAGATCCGAAATCGTATCGCGCCCCTCCGACAGCGACTGACGGGCAGACCGATCGGCCCTCCCGGCATGACCGATCGTCATGATGCGTCGACAGGACGGCTGTCCGTGTGAGCCCGGCGTCCATTCCGATGGCCGTCTTCCACCTCGCGCCGGTGGCGGTCGACGAGGTCGTGCTGCACGGCGAGGCCACGTGCGCGCCCCGCCGGCCGGCCGGCGGCCCGCGGATGTCGCCCCCTGGTCCGCGCGAGCCGTGGCCGGGGCGAGGAAGATCGAGTACCCGGGGCGTGACAATGCCGGCGGGCCGCCCCGGCACTAGACTGGATCGGACCTTCCGACCCCTCGGGGAGGGTGCCATGCCCGCCGTGACCGTGGACAACGTGCTGGACCTGCCGCGTATCGCCGAGCCCGATCCGCAGGTCGCCACGCAGCGGACGGTCACCGCGGTGACCTCCGCGCCCAGCGGGTTCGAGGGCGAGGGCTTCCCGGTGTACCGGGCCTTCGCCGGTGTCCCGATGGAGGCGCTGGATCCGTTCGTCCACATGGACCAGATGGGCCAGGTCGACTACGCACCGGGCGAACCCAAGGGCACGCCCTGGCATCCGCACCGGGGCTTCGAAACCGTCACCTACATGATCGACGGTCTCTTCCAGCACCAGGACTCGCACGGGGGCGGCGGTCTGATCACCGACGGTGCGACGCAGTGGATGACCGCGGGGAGGGGGATCCTGCACATCGAGACGCCGCCGGAGGCGCTGGTCGTCTCCGGTGGGCTGTTCCACGGCATCCAGCTGTGGGTCAACCTGCCCAGGGCCAGCAAGTGGAACCCGCCCAAGTACCAGAGCATCGAAGGGCGCGAGGTCACCCTGCTGTCCTCGGCCGACGGCGGCGCGCTGGTGCGGGTCATCGCCGGAGACCTCGACGGACATGCCGGCCCCGGCTCGACGTTCACGCCGATCACCCTGGCGCACGCCACCATCGCTGCCGGAGCGCGCCTGGTACTGCCCTGGCGCCCCGAGTTCAACGCGCTGGTCTACGCACTGGCGGGACACGGCTCGGTGGGGACCGAGGGCCGGCCCCTCGCCGCCCACCAGCTCGCGGTCTTCGGCCCGGGCGGCGCCCTGACCGTCACGGCGAGCAGCCGGCCCGACGGCGACTCGGCCGACCTGGACGTGCTGATCCTGGGCGGCGAGCCGATCCGGGAGCCGGTCTTCCACTACGGGCCGTTCGTGATGAACACCAAGGCCGAGATCATCCAGGCCATGGAGGACTACGAGGCGGGCCGGCTCGGGGTGATCCCGGACGACGCGATCATGCCGCACACCGCGCGGGGAGCCGATCGCCGCCCGGAACGGTGACGGCGGAGCGCTGCTCCCGGGACCGTCGCGTCGCGCATCGTCGGCTGCCCGACGGTAGGAGCCGTCCCGGCGTTGCGGGCGGTGGTGTCAGCACTGGGTGCGCGCCTGCTTGATGCCCGGTTCGGCACGGTGGAGGTCGAAGGTGGTGGAGAACGTCTGCCGGGCGGTGGCAAGCGTGTCGGCGAGCGGCTGGTACTTCTTGTCCTCCAGCGCGGCCACCCGGGCCAGCTCTGCGGCCGTGTTCAGTCGGCCGACCGCGACGTCCCAGGAATGGTCCGACGAGCCGCCGGCCGGCTGGTCGGGCATCCGGTCGGGCAGCCTCCGCACCAGCGAGCAGGCCAGCTCGCCGTCGCTGCCGACCTTCTGGCCGTCGGACCCGGCCGAGCTGCAGGCGGCCAGCGCCAACATCACTGCAGCCAGCGGAACAAGACGTCTCATCATGCGCGGTGCCCTTCCCCCCGGTGGGACGTGCCCTGGTCAGCCTACAGGCTGTCCCTTAACTGTCCGCCCGGTTCGGCGTCGGTCACGGCATGGGTGGGGTGATCTCGGCAAGCGATCCGATGTGGATCGAGCCGTTCTCGGGGTTGCGCGAGTCGCAGTTCCGCAAGCCGGTCGCGCTGGTCCGCCGTCCCGGAGGTGACGTCCGGCGCGGCCGGCCGTGGCGGCTCTGCCTGGAGGACCGGGTGCTGCTGGTTGCCACGTACCGGCGGACCGACCTGACGCTGCGGCAGGTCGCGCCGTTGTTCGGGATCTCGAAGTCGGCCGCGGACCGGGTGCTGGACCACCTCGCCCCTCTGCCGGCCATCTCGCCCGCGCCGCGCCCGCGGCAGGACACCGTGCTGATCGTGGACGGCATCCTGGTGCCCACCCGGGACCGGACGCAACCACCGTTCTCGTGGAGCGCCCGGGCCGAGGGTTCAGCTGATGACTCGTCAGAATATTGACAAGTTGTCCGCTCTTGCATCCGAAGTCGGAGCCTGCGACCGTCACTTACGCAACTCGCCTCCCACGAAGCAGACTTGGCGGGCGACACCACTCTCGGCGTGGACGGCCGCCGGCGCATCGGCTGCCGACACGCCTACCCCGTGATCGGAGCCTGCCGCACCGGGCACGGAGTCCGGCACCCGCCTCCTCCGGCCGCGGGTGTGCGAGCTGGTGTCCTGCCCCCTCGGCCGCTCGTGAGGTCCTGCGTGAACGAACGGCGACCGCGCGGGTCCCGTCGGCCCTGCACGGGGCGGAATGACGCCCGCGCGAGCACCTCGAAGAAAAGGCAGCAATGAAACGCACAGGCCGATACGTACTGTCAGCGCTACTCGCCGGAGCGGCGCTACCCCTAGGAGTTGCCGGTTCACCCCCGGCCCAGGCCGCTTCCCGTACCTATTACGTCAGCACCGCTGGCTCCGACAGCAACCCGGGGACCTCGCCGTCCAAGCCGTTCCGCACGCTGCAGAAGGCCGCCGACAGCACTGCGCCCGGGGATGCCGTCTCCATCATGAACGGCACCTACACGGAGCGGGCCGGCGGTTCGGACGTCCTGGCGATCTCCCGTTCGGGCCGTCCCGGCGCGCCCATCACCTTCCAGGCCCATCCCGGTCACCACCCGGTCATCAACCCCCTCACCGGGTGGAACGGCATCCGTGTCAGCGGAGCCTCGTACATCGTCATCCGAGGCCTCGAGATCAAGGGCGACAGCGAAAACATCTCCCTGGCCCAGGCGGAGCAAGGCGCCAGCACCAGGAAACCGAAATACAACACCAACTGCCTGTCGGTCGACAGGGGCGCCACTTCGCACCACATCGACATCATCGGCAACACGGTGCACCACTGCCCTGGCGGGGGAATCTCCGCCATCGACGCCGACCACGTGACGATCGACCACAACCACGTCTACGGCAACGCCTGGTTCTCGGTCTTCGGCCAGAGCGGCATCTCGATCCTCACCGCAAAGGACAGCGACGCCGGGGACGGCAGAACATACAAGATCCGCATCACCGCCAACACCGTCCACGACAACGAGACGCGAGTGAAGTGGGAGCACTGCCAGTGCTACTCGGACGGTAACGGCATCATCATCGACACCCTCAAAGGCCACGACTACAAGGGCCGGGTGTTGGTTGCCAACAACGTGTCCTACGACAACGGCGGCTCGGGCATCCACTCCTACAAGAGCCAGCACGTGGACATCGTCCACAACACGGCCTACCAGAACGGCCGCAGCACCCGCATGGATCCGTACGCCAACATATATGCCCAGGACAGCACGGACGTCAGAGTCCTCAACAACGTCACCTCCGGCCGTCCCGGCCAGCCGACGAACTCCCAGCACCGCGACGTCGACGTCACCTACGACTACAACGTGTACTACGGCGGCCGGGCCCCCGAGGTGAAGGGTCCGCACGACATCGTCGCCGACCCCCGCTTCGTCAAGCCCGGCACCGGCGCGGGCGCCGACTTCCGGCTGGGCAAGGGCTCTCCCGCCATCGGCACGGCCGAGCCGTTCCCGGCGGTCACCACGGACATCACCGGCGCCGGCCGAGCCGGCGGCGCGCCTGATCGCGGGGCCTACGCCTTCATCAGGAACGGCACGGCGCCGTCCGCTGCTCCCACGATGGTGGGCACGGACAACGGCTCCCCGCAGAATCCGCTCGCCACCCCGGCCCCCGGGCAGGGCGCGCGCCCGTCCGCCGGCACGAGCGCCAGCCCGGGCAACGATGTCCGGGCCACCGGAGACGGCGAATCGCTGGCCCGGACCGGAGCCAACGTGGTCGTGCCCCTCGGGATGGCCGCCGCGGCACTGGCGCTCGGCGGAGGAATCATCTTCCTGATCCGCCGCAAGCGCTCCTGACGGCACCGGAGCCTCCCCGTCTCCGCCACCCGGGCACCCCCGCGGGCCCGGGTGGCGGGCCTCCACGTCACCCACGCGCAGAGCACCCCACGAGCATGCCCCCGCTCCTGCCAGACTCGCCTCATGACTGGACACACGGACGGGGCACGGCCACTCGACACCCGTGCGGCGATACCCGATCCGCCACGCGTCGCCTGGCGCAAGCACATGAGACGGCGCGTCCTGGACGCCGCACGCGACCTGACATGTTCCTCGGGCTGGGACCAAGTAAGCCTGTCGGCCGTGGCCACGGCCGCCGAGGTGTCCCGCCCCTCCGTCTACAAGGAGTTCGGCAACCGGGCGGGCCTCGGCCGGGCCCTGGTGCTCAGAGAGACACGCGAGTTCCTGGAAAGCGTGGCGCTGACCCTCTACCCCGGGCTCCCGGACCCCTGCGCCTCCCTGGAGGCAGCCGTCTTCTTCGTCCTCACCGAAGCCCACCGCAACCCGCTCATCCGGGCTGTCGTCCTGGCCGCCAGAAAGGGCTCCGACAGCCTGCTGCCCTACCTCACGGCACGCGCAGACCCGATCTTCGACGCGGGGCAGAACCTCCTGCGCACGTGGCTCACGGAACGCTTCCCCGAGCGGGATGAGGACCTCATCGACACGGCGGCGGACATTGCCGTCCGGATGACCATCAGCCACCTCGTCCTGCCCGGCGCGGACCCTCGCCCCACCGCACAGCGGCTCTCCCTGGCGGTACTGAAAGTACTGCAGTAGCGGCGAGCGCCAGGAACGACGAGCGAGAACGCGTGCGGTCGCGGGCTTGCCGGAAGCGGTCCCGGCCCGCACCCGCCGCACCGTCACCGCCCATGCCGATGGCCAGACCGACCGCCGCACCCTCCTCGATGCCCTCGGACTCCTGCGGCGCGCTCCAAGACACCGGTACGGCAAAGCCCGTAGCGGTGGACCGGTCGGCACCGGGCCTCGACGGGAGGCTCTCACTCCGGCCTGTCCGATGTTGCCGTGACCTGGTCATCGCCGGTCATTCGGCGCGGTGGGGCCGGTGGGAGGCGACCCGCAGCGTGGCCCGCGTGGGGAGTTGCTCCCATCCGGTGCTGCGGCGGGCGCGGTTCAAGGTGCCTTCCAGTGCGGGGAGGATGTCGCGGGGGTGGGCGTCCGGATCGAGGGTGAGGTCGAGGGTGGCGTGGGGGTGGTGGGCCTGACCGGTCAGGTGGGCCTGCGCCTTGTGGACGCCGGGGAGTCGGGAGGCGTCGGCGGCCAGGGCGTCGGCGAGGGCGCTGTCGTGCAGTTCGACGCCGTCGCAGGGCGGGTTGCCGACCGGCAGGCGTCCGGGGTGCCGGTGGCGCAGTTGTGCCAGGAACCACCACAGGGCCAGGGCGGTGAGGACGGCCAGGGCGGCGATGACGGTCGGCCACCACCAGTCCGTGTCCGTCCAGCGGGTGCGGTCCCGGACCGGCACGAGGGTGTCGTGCGGGCCGGTGAGGGGCCAGTCGGCAGGCGGGTCGAGGCTCCAGCGCCGGTAGAGGTCCAGGGCTCCGACCAGCACGAGCAGGCCGCCGCCCAGCATGACCAGGCCCGCGACGGCCAGCAGGGTCCGGTTGAGGACGGAGTGAGAGTTCATCAGGTCGTCTCCCGTGAAAATGGGCACGCGGTCCGTAGCGCTGCGGTGGCACGGTCACGGGCCGCGCCGGCGGGCCCGGACCGTGAGCCGGGGCACACGGGCCAGGGCGAGGGCGTCGAGCTGTGCTGTCAAGGCTTCGGTGACCTCGGTCCGCACCGTGTCCAGGTCGCGGAAGGCCACCTGGGCGCGGGCGTTGATCCGGCGCCGGCGCACCCTGATGTCGGCGTGGGAGACGCCCGGCACCCGTAGGGCGGCATCACGCAGCAGTCGGGCGGCGCCGTCGCGGTCGAGTGCGGCCTGTGGTGCGTCCGGGTTGTCGGGGACTGCCATGGGCAGGAGGTGCCGGCGGCCGGGGGTGAGCGCCAGAACGATCAGCAACAGGCCGAGGACGGCTGCCACTGCCGCGCCGGTGATGACCCACGGGTCGTCGATCGGTCGGGTGGCGAGTTCGTCGGCGAGGGTCTTGCGCCAGGCGGCGGCCGTGTGGCCGGTACGCACCCGGACAACGTCGAACAGCGTGAGCGCGCAGGCTGCCAGGACGACGAGGGCCACGATCGCGGCGGGAACCCTCCGCTCGGACCACCAGCGCGACGCCGTACGGCCGCGCTCGGTCTGGGCCGCCGGTGTGCCGGCCGGGCTGCTTTCGGACGGGCCACCCTGCGCGGTGGCGGATTCGGGGTCCGGGTCGGAGACGGCCGGGGGCTGGTGTGTCATGCCGGCTCTCCCTGAGATCTGGTGGCGGTGGGCGGGCGGATGCCCCGGCGGTGTCCCGCGGGAAGGGCTCGGTGATGGGGTGTGCGCTGCGGGTCAGTGGACGCGGCCGCCGCTGCCCTCGGGAAGGAGGCGGCGGATCGCGAGGGCGACCTCGGTGACCTCGAGTCCGGTCAGACGGCCCACGCGGCGGGTCACCTGGCGCTGCAGCTCGCGGGCGGCTGCGGCGAGGTCGACCGGGTAGGGCAGCTCGACGGCCAGGCGGATGCGGGCGAAGCCGCCGTGGACGTGCGCCGACGCGTCGGGGGTCGGCGGTGCGGGCCGCGCGGGGCCGTACTGCTGTGCGGCGAGGGCCTCCCGGCCGGCCCGCGCGGCGATCCTGGCCACCACGCGGTCCGGGATGACGGTGGCGCCGCGCTCGCGCGCCGCGACGGCTTGCCGGGTCATCGGCGCCGGTCCTCGGACCGGGGTCGGCGCCAGTCCCTGACGTCGACGTCGCCCTCCAGGAGGCGCCCGACGACGAGGCCGACCACCCCGAGGACCAGGACCAGGAGGAAGGCCCAGAAGCCGCCGAAGTACCCGGCGAATCCCAGCGCCATCCCCGCGAGCAGACCCAGTGCGGCTGTGCTCATCTCACATGCTCCTTCTTCGGTGTCGCCCGGGCCCCCGGTCACGCTGCAGCGTCCCTGCAGCGACGGTGCGGGGCCGGGCGGCTGCAGGTCAGGCGACGCGGCTCTCGGTGTCGTCCTCCTCGTCGGGGAGGTGGACGTCGTCGACGGCGATGTTCACCTCCACGACCTCCAGGCCGGTCAGGCGCTCCACCGCCGCGATGACGCTGACGCGCACGTCGCCCGCCAGGTCGGTGATGGGGACGCCGTACTCCACGACGACGACGAGGTCGACGGCGGCCTGGCGCTCGCCCACCTCGACCTTCACGCCGCCCCTGACGCTCGCCCGTCCGCCGCCGGGAACACGCTCGCGCACCGCGCCCATGGTGCGGGACATCCCGGCTCCCAGGGCGTGGATACCGGGAACGTCCCGTGCGGCGGTGCCCACGATCTTCTCCACGACGCTGTCCGCGATGGTCGTCCTGCCCCGCTCCTCGGGCACCCGGTCGGCGCCGGTGGGACCTTGCAGGCCGCCCTCCGGGCGTCCGTCGCCCTGCGGGAAACTGCTGGACGTGTCCGTCATGGCAGGCCTCCTTGACCTCGCCCCGGTGCGAACCCGGTCCCGGGCCCGCTGAACTGTTGGACGCCGCCGGCGCGAAATCCTCACGCCCTCGGCATAACCGTCCCGATTGCGGACAGGCGCGAGGAGGAGGGGCATACAGCACCGGCAACCGGACGCCACGATGAGCACAGCGCAGACCCGCACCACCGCCGGCCTCCGCGAGCGGCCTCCGCCGCTCCGGCCCCGCACCCGACGCGACCGCCCGGCCGCGCCGTGGAGCCTGCCGTCCCCGTCCACCGCGGTCCGGCCCGCCCGCACCGGCCCGGCCGGCGACCGGCTTCTCGCGGTCCGAGCGGCGGAAGGCGACGACGACGCCTTCGCCGTCCTGGTCGGCCGCCACAGCGCCGTCCTCCTCGCCCTCGCCCACCACCTGACCGGCAACCGGCAGGACGCCGAGGACATGGTCCAGGAGTCCCTCCTCAGCGCGTGGAGACGACTGCCGGAATTCCGGGGCGACGCCGCGTTCCGCACCTGGCTCTACCGCATCGTCACCAACCGCTGCCTCAGTCTCCTGCGCAGCCGTCCCGTGCCTGCCGTCCCCCTCGACATCCGGCCCGAACCCCCCGTCCTCCAGGCCCACGGAGCGCCGGAGCAGATCGCCGAGACCCGCGCCGCAGCACGCGCACTCGCCCGCGCACTGGCCGACCTCGACCCCGGCCAGCGGACCTGCTGGATCCTGCGCTAACTGCACGGCATGCACTACGGCGAGATCGCACGAACCCTCGGCGTCAGCGAACAGACGGTGCGCGGCAGACTGTTCCGCGCACGCCGGTCCCTCGCGGAGGCGATGGACCCATGGCGCTAGAACACCGCCCGGCCCACACAACCGGCCCGACCCGGCCCCGGCCCGGCACCGGCCGGACCCCGGACAGTCCCGACGACCCCGCCGACGCCGACAAGCAGCGCCTCCTGCGTCAGGCCACCGAGGCCCTCCGAGCCCAGGGACCCGACAGCCGGAGCACGGCCCTCGCAGATCGGGTCATGCGCGCGGTACGGGCCGAACACCGACGGGGACGACGACTCCCCCGCGGCGACCCCGCCCTGAGATGTCGCATCGACGAGACCACCGCCGCCAAAGCACTGCGCCGCGCCGCCGACGACGCCGGCACCGCCAGGGCCGGCAGCTGCCGCCTCACACCCGTCGCCGACGGCAGAACCATCCACGCGACCATGACCCTCACGGCCGACCCGTCCCGCCCCCTGCTCCCCCAGGCCGACCAGGTCCGCCGGGCCGTCCTGCACAACGCACAACACACCCTGGGACTCGCCGTCACACGCGTCGACATCACCATCGACGACCTCCACACCCCGAAGGCACCCTCCTGCTCTGACTGTGAGGATGTAGGCGGCACCGCTCGGGGGTCTGACCCGTGCTCTGAGTGACGCTTCGGCTGTCCTTCTGCGGAATCGTCGGCCTTGCGAGCGGTGTCGCATGCACGCGCCGGTCGGGCGCCTGTGACCTCATAGGCGCCCGGCACGGGGAACGCGCACCGCGCGAGCCGGACCGGAACGAGGCCCGGTCGCAACTCCCCCCGGGCCCGGACCCTTCCGAACCATTCGGGGATGCTTACGGGAACCGCTGGTCGTCTGCGCGATCTGCTGTACGAGGCGGTCGGTGCTGGTGCCGATCGGCCTCGAAGCCGAGTTCGGGGAGCGGGCCGTGGGCGATGTCGTCCAGCACGACGCGAGTCGTCTCGGGGCGGCGTCGGCCGCATTCTTCCGCCGGTTTCCTAAAATGAGCGCGTGATCGGCGAAGACGCCCAGCCACCGGCACACGGACGGGATCCCGAGCCTCGCTCCGGCACCTTCTGTACCGCCGCGGTCGACGCACCTGAAAGACGGGCAGCCCGCAACCTGGACGGCGGCGTGGAGCACGCGGCGGCTGCACCGAGGCCGAGAATGCGCGGCTGGCTGCATGCCGGCGCGTTCCCCCTCTCGCTGGCCGCAGGCACCGTCCTGATCGCCCTCCCACGCCGGGCTCCCGCAGCGGCAGCCTGCTCGGTGTACGCACTCTCGGCCTGCCTGCTGTTCGCCACCAGCGCCGCCTACCACCGAAGAACATGGGGTCCGCGCGGGGAGGCGGTCCTGCGGCGGCTGGACCACGCGAACATCTTCCTGATCATCGCCGGCACCCACACCCCGCTGGCGGTGCTGCTGCTGACCGCGCGCCAGCAGGTGGTGCTGCTGACCGCGGTGTGGGCGGGCGCCCTGGCCGGCATCGCCTTCCGAACGCTGTGGATCGGGGCACCCCGGTGGCTGTACACCCCCTGCTACGTCGCCCTGGGCTGGGTAGCGGTCTTCTACCTGCCCGATTTCGCGCGCACCGGCGGCACCGCGGTCGTCGTCCTCGTCATCACCGGCGGCCTCCTCTACACCGCAGGCGCCGTCGTCTACGGGCTCAGACGCCCCGACCCTTCACCGTCCTGGTTCGGCTTCCACGAGGTCTTCCACGCCCTCACCGTCGCCGCCTTCTCCGCGCACTACACGGCCATCCTCCTGGCAGCCATGTGACCGGCTCCCGGGTGCGTGCGGAGGCACAGCACCCGGGGGCGGGCCCTGGGCGCAGCGCGCTCGGCAAAGACGCGAGGACCGCGAGACGGGCGATGAAGGACGCGATCCGCACCGGACTCCGCGCAGCGGCGCGGCGGACCCGACGCACCCGCGCCTACCTCCGCCCGGAGTGCGCCGCCTGGCTCACACCCCCGCCACGGACAAGACGTGACGGACCGCCACAGCCGCCCCACCGACGAGAGGATCGGCTTCCGGAAATCGGGGCGCCGCGGTAGGCGGCCCGGCCACGCGCCCTGCTGCGCCGGGGGGCGGCCCGCAGTTCCTTCCGCGCTGGGCCGAGGCCGCAAGGGGCGGTACCGCTTTGCCGACACCGCCCCTTGCGGTCGGCGATGCCGACGTGGAGTACGGGCCGTTCGCGGGTGGTGGCCGGGGTTGCTGCGGGAGTTGGCATCGGACGTCCTTCCCGCGGACCGTGTGCCCGGTCAGGACGCCGGCAACAAGCTCGCAAGGCTTTTCCGCAGCACCGCACGGCGCAGCGGTTCCCGGCCGGCGAACTCGCGTTTCTTGTGGCAGGGCCGGCATTCGACGGCTTGGGGATCGTGGTCGGGCAGGCTGGTCTCGATCAAGCCGGTGGTGCGGGTGACGCACCGGTCACGGGCTTCAGCCCGGCGGAGCGCCCCGGCTCCGGCCCGGTCCGCTTCGACGTCGTTCCTGGCCCGGGTGGCTCCCCGGCAGGGGGTGCGTTGGTGGGTGCCGTCGCCGGCGTCCCACTGGTCGCGGCAGGTGGGGCCGGCGGGTGACGATCGCGGTGCACGGCACCGTGCCGGCCGCCGCCGGCCCCGACTTCCCGCCGCCGGCCCCCGTGCCCGACGGCACCCCGGATCCAGCGGGCAGGTGTGCGGACCGCGCCCGGACATGCGCCGCAGCTCGGGCCCCGGGAAACCCTGCGGCACGGCGGCCTCGCAGTCGACGACCGGAGCCGTGCCGGCGCTGATGGACCTTCGGTGCAGGCATCGGGATGCGGGCGAACTGCGCCGGTCCTCCCGGTCGCCTGGTCGCGGCCCTTCCGGCTACTCGCGCGACCACTCGGTCTCGGCCTGGGGTTCACCGACCGAGTGGCGCCCCTCCCAGACCTGGACCGTGATCGCCCGGGGGCCGGGAGCGGGGCTGGAGAGCGTGCGGACGAACACGTCCCGCAGGTGGTTCGCCGCCTGCTGGGGCGGCCCGTCGTATTCCAGGGGGTTCGGCATGGGAGCGCCGTCCTGCTGGACCCAGCGGCCGTCGTCGTCCTGCGTCCGGAGAATCCACCGGTAGTACCTCATCCTGGCCTCCCGCGACGACGGGCCGTGTCAGAACACGACCGTAGGTGCCCGACAGGCCGCCGGCGACCGCAAGGCTCCACCAGTGCCGCAGGCGCAGCCGGTGGTCGCACCCGGGCACCTCGCCGACACACCGGGCAGGTGGCGGCGGCACACGCCGAAAGGGGAACGGGAAACGCCCACGGGCATCGGAGGCCACTGATGTTCGAAGCGGGTGACATCCGGGAACGGCGCGGCCACGCCGTGGTGGATGCCGACCGCCACAAGATCGGCGCGCTGGAGTCCTTCCACGGCTACCCCGTGACCGGCCAGCCCTCGTTCGCCACCGCCACGCGCGGGCTGCCCACGCACCACGCGGGCCGGGCCAGGCCGTAGACAGGTCCTGACCCCGATCCCCGGCTCGGCACTCTGCTGGTCTGCGACCGCGTCCATCCCGTGGTCCACCGCCCCGCACGTAGGCGGCCACCCCGCGTGAGGCAGGTCGACGAGGTACTCGCGCGACCAGGCTCGCCACGACAGGCCGCCTACCCCGAGCGCAGGCCGTCCCACTCGCACGCGTCCGGTCGGACAGGCCCCGGCCGGTGCCGCCGTGCCGGCCGAGCAGTCGCACCTGGAGGGCGGCGCCGACCGCGGCCGGCTCTTCCGCTCGCCGGACCCGCCGCACCCGAGGAGGCCGCGCACCGCGTGCGGCGGTTGCCGGTCGGGCGCTCCCGCAGAGGAGCCCTCACCCGGCCCGGACAACGCGGACGGCCGGGAGGACCACGACGACGAGCCGGGCTGCGCCGCGCGCTTGAGGACCCGGTCGGCACCGTGCGGGCGCAGACGGCGGTACTGGGCGCGGTGAGCGAACGCCTGGCTGCGAAGGTAGCAGGCCCGCAGTGCGCCGGTGCGCCGGTGCGCCGGTCAGATGTCGCCGCTGGTCGGCCGGTGCCCTGCGGCCTTACCCACCGCCACCGCACCGGCCCGGTCGAGGGCCGCCTTCACCAGCCCGAACACCGCGCCCTGCAGCGCCGCCGCGAGGAGCACCTCGCGCCAGGTGCGGTCCTCGTCCGTCGCGTTCGGGGCATCTTCGTGCCCGGCCACCTTCCACACGCGTTTGAACACGGCTCCCGCCAGCACACCGCCGAGGGCGCCCACCACCATGCCCACCGGCCGGTAGACGATCTTCGAAACGTTCACGACCCGCTCCTCCTCGTGCTTCCGCGTTCACCCGGCGCCTGTCCACCCGGCCCGTCCTCAACCACGGCCGCCGCGAGGAATCGTGAGGAACGGGGTCGCGAGCGCTCGGGTCTGCAGCCGACCGAGTGCTCTTGATGCGGAACGCGGCCGGGCCGACGTCGTGGTCCCGGCAGGCGCAATCCGCTACGAGGTCTTGGCGTGCGATCCATGGCGCCGTGCAGGCCGGCGGTGAGCAGCCGCCGTGCCAGACGGGTGAGTCGGGCGTGACGGTGGTGCAGCGGGTGGGGTCGGTTCACTGGCCGGCGTCCTTCGCTCCAGGTCCCCGACGGGACGGCGGTGGTGGCGCGCGGTGGTTCTCGGCTGCCGCGCATGCCCCGGCCGGGTCACCGTCTGCTCCCGCCCGCCAGCCGCATGCGCGCCCTGGCCGGCCTCCCGTTCGGCCCGGCCCGCCGCAGCCCCCGGTGTTTCACGGCGCGACCTCGGGC
Source organism: Kitasatospora arboriphila (assembly GCF_039528095.1). Classification (NCBI taxonomy): domain Bacteria; kingdom Bacillati; phylum Actinomycetota; class Actinomycetes; order Kitasatosporales; family Streptomycetaceae; genus Kitasatospora; species Kitasatospora arboriphila. Next base: position 4,755 of record NZ_BAAALD010000043.1, on the reverse strand, counting down.
TCGGTGCCGGCAGAAGGTCGCCCGCGAGCGTGCACGCCGCCACCTCGCCGCCCCGTTCTGCGCCGGCACCTCAGCGCGCCCGGGTCACATGGAGGGGTTTGGCCCAAGCACCCTGCGGCATACGCAACCTGCAGGGACGCCCGGCGAATCCAGGATGCCGGCAACCCCTCACCGGGCCGCTCCTGCACCCCACTCACCGCGCACCACACTCGGGAGTGCCCGTGATCATCCTCGGCGTCATTCTGCTCGTCATCGGCTTCGTCACCGGGATATCGATCCTGTGGACCATCGGCATCATCCTGGCCGTCATCGGCCTCATCCTGTGGGTCGCCGGCCTCCTCGGCCACGCCGTCGGCGGGCCCCCCCCCCCCCCCCCCCCCCCGGCGCCCCCCGCCACTACTACTGACCCCGACCCCGGCCCTATGGTCAGCACACGGAGCGGGGGGTGGACGCGGTCACCGCCGGACGGCTTCCGTCTGCCCCACCGCCCCAGCTGGGCACCAGGAAGCACAGCGTCCGACACGCCGCCGCCCGGACTTCGGACGAGTGCGTGTGCCCATGGGCGCGCGTCTCCTCCCGGCGGCGGTCCACCGACGGCCGTTCCGGGAAGAATCCGGGCCCACGGGGCCGGCTACGGACCGCCGACAGGCCGCCCCCGCACGGGCATGGTCACGGCCGTCGAGCAGGCGGTCCTGGAGGCGCAGCGGCCGGCGGAGGACGGCGGGTGGGAGCCGACAGCTGCGGATCTGGTGCTGGCCCGACAGACTGCCGTCGCGCTCGACGGTGCTGTCGGCCCGGCTGACGTGCAGGATTCGCTGCCGCGGATCGAGCGTCTTGCCGGGCTGCGGGGGGCGCTCGCCGGCCTCGCTCTGAGTGTCGCGCGCATCCACGGCCACCTGGCGTGGTTCCTCGCACAGTGTGCGAGCGGGTTCGCCCCGGTTCTGCACTGGCGTGCCTTGCCCGCGCCGGGCGGCCGCGCCTTCGACGCCGTCCTTCGTCCCACGGACCAACTTGCCGACGCCGAGCGGGCGGTGCGGCTGCCGGCCGCGATGCTCGCCCGCACCGGCAGCAGCGGAAAGCCGAACGGCTGACCGGCCATCGGCCTCACCGCCCCGGCTGACGCCCCACGGCCGTCGCCTTCGTACGGCGGCCTGCAATCGACCAGGTGGCCGCCTGGCACGCCAACGGCGGTCTCGCCCACGCGCCGACCCCGTCACCCGCAACCAGCAGATCGTCGGCGCCGCCCGCGGCCTCACCCCGTGGCCCGTCGTGCTCGGCCTCATCGGTGTGACCGCTGGCGGCCTCCTCCACTCCTCATCGGCTGAGGGCTATCGCGTAATTGGTCTTCGGGCGTCTCGCGGGGCGGGCCGATGCTCGGCGGTCGCCCGCCTCACGCGGCCTGGAGGAGGTTGTGAAGGCGCGCGATGCCGAGCACGGCGTAGTGGACACCGCTGCCCTTGAGACGGCAGTCACGCAGGATCTTCCAGGTCTTCATCCGGGCGAAGACGTGCTCGACCCGGGCGCGGACCTGCTTGTGTTCAGGGTTGTGCTCGGCCTGCCACGCGGTGAGGTCGCCGCCCCTGGGCCGGCGGTGCGGGATGACCGGGCCGGTGCCCGGGTATCCGCCGTCGGCGATCGTCGTGGTCCGGCCGACCGCGTCCTTGGCGCCGGACTCCTCCCGGGCCTTGCAGTCGTTCCGGTTGCCGGGCAGGGGTCGGCCGACCGCGACGACCAGGCGGGTGCGGGCATCGATGACAACCTGGTGGCTGGTGGAGTACCGCTGGTTCTTGGACTGCTCGGCGATCGTGTGGTCGCGGGTGGGGACCAGGAGACCGTCGACGATCAGCACAGTGTCCTTGCGGAAGCGTCACCGCGGCTTGAGCGCGAGCAGCGGGCCGATGTGGTCGATGATGCGGTCGGCCGCCGACTTGGACACCCCGAACAGCGGCGCGAGCTGCCGCGGCGTCAGGCTGGTTCGCCAGTAGGCCGCGACCAGCAGGACCCGGTCCTCGAAGGGCGGGCCCATGGCCGGCCAGGGCGGCCCGTGTCAGCACACTCGCGACGCAGCACTGTCATCAGTTTGCGGAAGTCGTGCGGGCTCAGCCCGGTGAACGGGGCTATCCAGACACACCTCACGGTGCCAAGCCGTCAAGTCGGGGCCTGTGGGTGCGGGCTCGGTGTTCGAACGCCACGTCGGCAATCAGGGGGTGTCCGTGGTGTGGCGACGAGCGAAGTCCCACGGGGCGGGTGCATTCGCGGCCTCGTACTCCGAGGCGATGTCGAAGACGCTTCCGCAACCCGGGCACTCCGCATGGCCGAACAGGTGCGTGAGACCCCAGGCTAGTTTTGTCTGTTCGTCCCGTTCAGCCAGCTCATGCAGCATCCTCCCCACGCTGGTCAGCGCGTCGGCCGTGGCCGGCCGCAGCGGGATCTGGTGGACGTCCCCCAGGTCCCAGTCCCGGATCGAGGAGTAGCAGCCGTAGTCGCCGATAGCAATCGTTACGGTTGCACGGCAGTGCGGGCAGGCGACTGTGTAGAAAGAGTCGGTGAAGTCGTCCAGAGTCTCGAACCACAGGGGCTGGCGGTCGAAGGCGAGTATCGCCTGCAGCAAGCCGAGATAGGTTCGACGGTCCTGGCCGGGTGCAAGGCGCGCGGTGGCCAGGTCCCGCAGCCGTGCCAGGGTCGGCTCCTGGCGAGCCACCTCTTCGTCGGCGCCGTGGTGGCCTTGGAGCAGACCGCCCGCGATGGCGCCGGCCAAGCCGAGAGCCCAGTCTCCGGAGGCGGTGGTCTCGACGATGTCCGCCAGCTGCGGCAGCGCGGCAATGCTCGCCGAGGAAATCGTCCCCTGATGGCACAAGCGCCCCCAGAGTTGGTCGATCGCGTCCTGATCACGACCGGCTGCCCGTTCCAACAGCCCGGGAATCGCAGCCGCCGCGCCGTAGACATCGTGCAGAGTGGACCAGTCGATCATCCGGCGATTCAAGCACGCGGCCGAAGGCCACCGTGGATTCGGCTACGCCGCTGCTACAGCGAGCTCCTGTGGGGTCGGGAAGGCGATCTGCTCGTCGAACAGCTGGCGGTTCTTGAGGCAGTGGTACAGCTGGCCGGGCATTCGGTTGAACAGGTTGCGCTGGGCGGCGGCGTGCCAGTCGCCGGCGTTGTCGCGGCGTCGCCGGTAACGGGCCTTGGCGCCGGGCGGTGCGGTGAGGGCAGCGAAGGCCCGGAGGTAGCCGGCGTGGTTGAGCCGGTCGTTCTTCACCCATCGTCTGGTGATGCTGGACTTCTTGAGGGATGACGTGCTCGTCGTAGCCATGGATGTGGACGGTCGGCTCCAGATCCGGATCCTCGTCGGGAATCACCGCCACGAGGAAGGCGGCTCCGGGGAGGTGGGTCGCGGCGTTGGGGATCTCGGTCCACGCGGCCTGCGCAGGGACGGCCTCGCTCGGCTCCACGCACCAGGCCTCGTCGGGCAAGGCGTAGTGGGACTGGACGGCGTCAATCGGTCCCGGTCGGGGCCTTGCGTTCTTCGTGTGAGAGGCGCTGGCAGCTTCAACCTGTCGCCGAAGATGCGGCACTGCTGTACTCGTGGCGCCGGGCACCGGATCTGGCACCCGCGACGGTCGACCACATCGACCACCCACCAAGGCGTGCCTGGTCGGCGCGCGGCCTGCGCCGCGGCGGTGCACGCCGGACGGCCGCGGGTGCGGCGGAAGGCGGTGCCGCGCATCGTGGAGGCATGCCGAACAACCAGTTCCATACCGAGCAGTTCAGGCCGAACGTTCGTCTCCTCACCCTGGGCGCCGCCTTGGCCGGTGCCGGGGCTTTCCTGGGCGTCGCAGGGGCGGCCCTGGTCGCCACCGCCCTGGCCACTGCCGGACGTCGGGTGGTCACCGCCTGGGAAACCCACCCTGCACAGATGGCCTCCCGCACCGCCCGCCAGGCCGCTTCCGCCTCCAGCGCTGCCCGCGATGCCTGGCGCTCCAGCCCCGTCTGATCCGGGACCGACGGACCAGGGCCCGGCGCAGGGCCGCACAGGCGCGGAACCCGGTCCGGGTCCGCCTTCCGGAACACGCCAGGAACGGACTTCCATGGCTGTCCGAACCGTGCAGACCTGCGCCGACCTGTCGATCGGACGAATTCTCCTCGCGCGCCCGGTGTGGGTGGTCCGACCTGTACTACGGGCTGATCGTCGGCCTCGGCACGGTCCGCGGGCTCTGCGGGGACTGCAGAGAGGTCGCTGGCCGATGGAGGGGCTGAGCGTGGACGGGGTTGTCCGGCACAGGTCGGCCGACGCAGTCCAGAACATGGACGAGACCGCCGTCCTCGATCTCGACCCGGACGCTGAAATCGGCATCCGCATAGACCGGATGCCCGTGCGGCCCGAATCCGGCCTGCCGCTCCACCACGACGGTGTCCTGCTCTCCGTGGCACCCGGCAGGCCCGGGGAACGTGAGCATCCAACGGTCGGCGCGGTTCTGCGTCACGGCGATCACGTCCTCTCCACCACGGCACGATGACACGGCCGAAAACTCCAGCGTCCGGCCGCAGCCCGCGCGGCCTCCCGTCCTCGGGCCCGCATGCAGCAGGCGCCTCCGAGCGGAACACCCGGCGTCTGCGCAATCCCTGTCCGGACAAACATGGAGCAGGCGGGGCCATCGAGCGGTCGAGTGCACCATGTGCAGCCACGTCACGGGCTGCGACCGTCGCCCGAATTCATGTCTGACAAAACCGGCATTCGGGTTCATACTTGTTTTG
>NZ_BAAALD010000042.1:0-67956 GCF_039528095.1 Kitasatospora arboriphila | reverse complement strand
ACGACGCGAGGGCAGCCAGTCTGCCCCATGCCGACCGGCGGCACCGCGGCGCCCGCGACCGGGCCCGCACCGGCGGCCGGACCGCCGCCGACCGGGCCGAGCGGGAAGCCGGAGCCGGCCGCGGGCGCCACCGGCGCGGCCGGGACGGCGTAGTCGCCGCCGTGCCGGATGCCACCGGTCGGCACCTCGGCGGGCGGGCCGTAGGTCTGCGGGGACGGCGGGGCGACCACCACCGAATCGGTGTGCACGGAGATCGGGCCGGGCCGCGGACCCGCGGCCGGCGGGTCGTAGCCGTCCGGCTCGTACACCGGCGGAGCGGGCGTGGTGTGGCCGCCGGAGGGGGTGCTGTAGCCGCCGTACCCGCTGCCGTACCCGCCGCGGTGGCCGCCGGTGTCGGCGGGCGGGGCCTGGACGGCCTGCTGCGGGGCGGCCGTCACCTGGACGCCCGCGGCCGGGGCGGCCTGCAGGTCCACGTCCAGGACCGGTGCGGTCCGGCCGGGGCCGGTCCTCGTCGTGCCCGCCGGGCCGTCGGCGGTCCGGACGCCGGGGCCGCCGAGGCCGTCCGGGTCACCGGAGGTGCCGGGGACGCCGTGCCCGCCCGGGCCGGTGCCCAGGTCGGCGGCGGCCACCGGGAGGCCGTCCGCGCCGAGCCGGACGCCGTCGGGGCCGACGGCCGCGTCCACCAGCGGGCGGCCGTCCCGGCCCGTCCCGGCGACCAGCGGCCTGCCGTCGGCGTCGGTGAGCAGCTTGCCGTCCTTGCCCACGGCCAGGCCGGCGGCCGGGTTGCCCTCCGCGTCCAGCATGACCGGGCGGCCGTGCGCGTCGAGGACGGGCCGGCCGTCCTTGCCGACGGCCAGGGAGAGGCCGGTGTCGCCGACCGCCCCGTCGGCGCCGACCGTCAGCGGCTTGCCCTGGGCGTCGGTCAGCGGCTTGCCGTCGGCGCCCAGCGCGAGGCCCGCCACCGGGGCGCCCGCGGCGTCGAGCAGCACGGGCTTGCCGTCGGCGCCGAGCACCGGGCGGCCGTCCGCGCCGACCTGCACGCTGACCCCGTCCACCGCGGGCAGCCGCTTGCCGTCCGCGCCGACCAGCACCGGGCGGCCCTGCGCGTCGGTGGCGACCGTGCCGTCCGGGTTGAGCGCGGCGGAGACGCCGCTGACCCCGGCCACCGCGGCGGCACCGCCGACGGCGGTGCCGAGCAGCTTGCCGGTCATCTCCCCGCCGGAACGGGCGGCGCTGAGGGTGCGGAACTGCCCGTGCTTCCCGGCGCCGTCGGCCTGCGCTATGCGCTCCAGGGCCGTCACGGCGGGCTCCTTCAGGGCCGCCTGCAGGCCGTCCTTCATCTCCCGGCCGAGCTCCGCCAGCAGCGCGCTGACCTTGATCTTCGCGGCCTCGACCGCGATCGCCTCGCCGGCCTCGGCGGCCGCGCCCTTCACCGTGCCGACGACCTGCCCGACCAGGCCGGAGAGGCCCTCCCCCTGCGCGGCCTTCACCTGGGCGGCGGCTGCGGCCTCCGCCTTGTCCGCCTCCGCGATCTCCTCGGCGAGCTCGGTGAGGACGGCGATCAGCCGGGCCTTGCAGTCGTCGACGGCCGCCGCCGCTGAAGCCGCGCCAGTGCTCGGCGAAGGCCTCGACGGCCGGGCCGGAGTTCTCGCCGGTGACGCGCTCGGCGGCCGAGACGCCGCGCCGGCCCAGCCGTTCGGCCTCGGCGCCGAACTCGCGCCACAGGCCGCCCGCGCGGCGCAGTGCGTCCTCGTCGGCCTCCGGCCAGTGGCGGCCGAGCCGGGCCATGACCGGAGCCAGCTCCTCGGGCAGGTTCCTGGGCATGTGGTCCCCCTTCGGTGGTGCGGCTTGACGGTCCGTCGACTCAGAGCGCGGTGGGAGCGGCGCCGGTTCCCGGGCCGACCGCCCGGAACGCGTCGCGGTTGCCCTGCTCGTTCTGCTCCGCGTTGTCGGCCATGGTGTGCAGGCCGGTTCCGATGCCGCCGAGCCGGTCGGCCAGGCCCTGCAGCCCGGCCAGCACGCCCTCCCGGGCGCCCTCGTACACCTGGCCGAAGCCCTGGCCCGGCTCGTCCCGCCCCCAGGGGGTGCCGAGCGCGGCCAGTCCGTTCTCCAGGTCGAGCGCGGCCCGCGCGAAGTCGTTCGAGACGGTCTCGAACTCCCGCCCCTCGCCGTGCAGTTCCCAAGGCTTCAGCAGAACCCTGTCGGCCATCCCCGTCCCCCGTCGTCGCGTCCCGTCCCCGCACGCAGCCGTCTGCAGCCCGCCATCCTAGGCCCCGGGCGCGGGGCGGCCCGTGCCGCGGTGAGCCTCTTCACCCTGCCTTCACGACCCGGCGGACGGGTGCGCACGGCCGGTGCACGGCCCGTGCGGGCGGGGTGCGGGGCAGGTGCGCCGCCGGTGCGCGGCTCCGGCGCCGTCGGGAAACGGCAGCCGAGGCCATACCCTTGCAGCGTGGCAGCAGCAGACACCGCACAGCACAAGAAGCCGAAGAAGAACGGCACGAAGCCGGCCTCTACGGTGGTCGACCTCGCGATGCCGACCGTGCGGCCCGAGGTCCCGCTGGACTTCCCGCGCGCCTGGGCAGAGTTCACCGACCCGGCCGACGAGGAGCAGGTGTTCCGCTGCGACCTCACCTGGCTCACCTCCAACTGGGGCTGCATCTTCGGCCGGGGGTGCCACGGCATCCAGGAGGGCCGCGGCGCCTCCGACGGCTGCTGCACCCTCGGCGCCCACTACTCGGACGAGGAGGACGAGCAGCGGGTCGCCGGCCACGCCGCCCGGCTCACTCCGGAGATCTGGGAGAACCACCCGCACGGCACCGACGCCAAGGGCCGGATCCGCCTCGACGGCGGCATCACCATGCTCGACGAGGACGGCGACCGGCAGACCCGGCGGATCGACGGCGCCTGCCTCTTCCGCAACAGCCCGGACTTCCCCGGCGGCGCGGGCTGCGCGCTGCACATCCTGGCCCTGCAGGAGGACCGCGAGCCGCTGGAGACCAAGCCGGACGTCTGCTGGCAGCTCCCCGTCCGCCGCACCTACGACTGGATCGACCGGCCGGACGACACCCGCTACCTGCAGGTGAGCATCGGCGAGTACGACCGCCGCGGGTGGGGGCCGGGCGGCCACGACCTGCACTGGTGGTGCACCGGCAGCCCGGAGGCGCACGGCGCGCCGGACCCGGTGTACGTCAGCTACCGCGCGGAGCTCACCGAACTGATGGGGCCCGAGGCGTACGCCGTCCTGGTCTCCCTCTGCGAGCAGCGCATCGCCACCAAGGGCCACAAGAAGCTCGCCCCGCACCCGGCGGACAGGTAGGAGGAACCGCCCAGGGGCGCGTGGGGGCACCCCTATGGGTTTCCCCTACTTGTCGATGTCGCCGACGACGAAGAACATCGAGCCGAGGATGGCGACCATGTCGGCGACCAGGGTGCCCGGCAGGAGTTCGGTGAGGGCCTGGATGTTGTTGTACGAGGCGGAGCGGAGCTTGAGCCGCCAGGGCGTCTTGTCGCCGCGGGACACCAGGTAGTAGCCGTTGATGCCGAGCGGGTTCTCGGTCCAGGCGTAGGTGGTGCCCTCCGGCGCCTTGAGGACCTTGGGCAGCCGCAGGTTGACCGGCCCCGGGGCGAGCCCGGCGAGCCGGTCGAGGCAGGCGTCGGCGAGGTCGAGCGAGTTGGCGGTCTGCTCCAGCAGGCACTCGAAGCGGGCCAGGCAGTCGCCCTCCTCCCGCACGACGACGGTCAGCAGGTCGGCGAGCTCCCCGTACGCGAGGTAGGGCTCGTCGCGGCGGAGGTCGAAGTCGACCCCGCTGGCCCGGGCGATCGGGCCGCTGACGCCGTAGGCGTGCACCTGCTCGCGGGTGAGGGTGCCGACCCCGGCGGTGCGGCCGCGGAAGATCTCGTTGCCGAGGACGAGGTCCTCGTAGACCGGGAGCTGCTTGCGGACGGCGGCGACGGCCTGCCGGACGCGGCCGAGCCAGCCGGCCGGGAGGTCCTCCTTGAGGCCGCCGACCCGGTTGAACATGTAGTGCATGCGCCCGCCGGAGGCCTCCTCCAGGACGTGCTGGAGCTCCTCGCGGCCGTGGAAGGCGTGGAAGATCGGGGTGATGCCGCCGAGCTCCAGCGGGTAGGAGCCGAGGAACATCAGGTGGTTGAGCACCCGGTTGAGCTCGGCGAGCAGGGTGCGGATCCACACCGCCCGCTCGGGGACCTCCATGCCGAGCATCCGCTCGACGGCGAGGACGACGCCGAGTTCGTTGGAGAAGGCGGAGAGCCAGTCGTGCCGGTTCGCCAGCATGATGATCTGGCGGTAGTCGCGGGCCTCGAAGAGCTTCTCGGCGCCGCGGTGCATGTAGCCGATGACCGGCTCCGCGGTGACGATCCGCTCGCCGTCCAGCACCAGCTTCAGCCGGAGCACGCCGTGCGTGGACGGGTGCTGCGGGCCGATGTTGAGCACCATGTCGCTGGTGCCCAGCTCACCCGTGAGCTGCTGCGCACCCGCGCCGATGCCGACCGTGGTCTCCCTCATGGCTACAGAGTCTGCCACCCCGCGGGTGCGGGGAGTCCCTCCAGGCTCCGCGGTACCGGCATGCGGACGGCCTGGGCCAGCCAGCCGAAGCCGCCGAGGCCGGCCGGGTCGGTCAGTTCGGCGGCCTCGCCGGCCCCGCCGAGGGCCCGCAGGTAGCCGGCCGGGTCGGTGGAGGCGAGGGCGAGCGGCGGCCGTCCGCCGTGCACGCCGAGGGCGCGCAGTGCGGCCCGCTGCGTCGTCCACAGGCTGTGGACGGTCGGGGCGGCCGCCGAAGCGGCCGAGTCCAGGGCGACGTGCGCGGTGACGTCGCAGCTGCCGTCGGGCACGGGCCGGACCTCGCGGCCGCCGCGGAATCCGGCGAGGGTGCCGAACGGCGGCCGGTCGGCGGCGGTGTGGGCGTAGTCGACGGCGACGGCGAGGCCGCGGTCGAGGGCGGCGACGGCCGAGGCCCAGGCCTCGTCGCGGGTGCGGCCGAGTTCGATCCGGTCGCCGTCCGGCCACCAGCGGGCGGCCCAGGCGGCGTCGGCGGCCTCCAGCGGGCCGCCGGGGCGTTCCTCTCCGTCGGGCCCGACCTCGACGTAGCGCAGCACGCCGTCCTCGTCGGGTTCGGCGAGGTCGAGCGGCACGTTGTCGAGCCACTCGTTGGCGAAGAGCAGCCCGGTCAGCCCGGTCGGCAGGGTGTCCGTCCACACCACGGACGGGGGCAGGCCGGCCGGGCGGGCGGCGAGTTCGACGGCGTGGGGGCGGACCCGGGCGGCGAGCTCGGGGGCGAGGGCGGCGAGGACTCCGGTGACGAGTTCGCCGCGGCCGGCGCCCACGTCGACCAGGGCGAGCTCGTCCGGGCGGCCGAGGGCCTCGTCGGTCTCGGCGAGCAGCCGGGCGACGGCTCCGGCGAACAGCGGCGAGGCGTGCACGGAGGTGCGGAAGTGCCCGGCCGGCCCCTCCGGGCCCCGGTAGAAGCCGTCCGCGCCGTACAGCGCCTCCTCCATGGCGGGCCGCCACCGCATCCAGGTCACGTGGGTCGACGCTACCGGTCGGCGGGGGTGTCCCGGCGGGGGCCGTCTCCACCCTGCGGCGGATGGCGGATCGCTCTCGCGGCGGACCTGGGGGCGGTGTGCGACTGCCTAGGCTTGGAGCGTGCATCGACTCAACGCCTGGCTCCGCCGTCACCCGATGGTGGTCGACTCCGCCTGGGCGCTGGTGGTCCTCCTGCTCGGCGTGCTGTCCGACTTCTCGGAGTCGGACCTGCAGCTCTACGGCGGTCTGGCCTTCTCGCTGGCGATCGCCGCGCTGATGGTGGTCCGGCGCCGGTACCCGGACCTGGCCGCGGCCGGGGGCACCGCGCTCGGGCTGGGCCAGCTCGTGCTGGACGTGACTCCGGGCGCCTCGGCCATCGGCTACCTGGTGTTCGCGTACACGGGGGCGGCCTTCGGCTCGCGGTGGGCGTCCCGGCTGGTGCTCGCGGTGGGTCTGGTGGCCGGTCCGCTGACGCTGTGGCGGTTCGACAACAGCGGCGACCCGGTGCCGGACGACCCGTCGCCGCCGCCGGGGCCGAGCACCTGGCAGCTGGTGTTCGTGGCGGTGCTGATGTCGACGCCGTTCGTGCTCTGCTGGGCGTGGGGCCGGCTGACCCGGGTCCGCGGGGCCTACCTGGTCGAGCTGGAGGACCGGGCGGCCCGGCTGGAGCGCGAGCGGGACGCACAGGCGAAGGTGGCGGTGGCGGCCGAGCGCGCCCGGATCGCCCGGGAGCTGCACGACGTGGTCGCGCACAACGTCTCGGTGATGATCGTTCAGGCCGACGGCGCCGCCTACGTGCTGGACAACTCGCCGCAGCAGGCGAAGGAGGCGCTCGGCACGATCGCCGCGACCGGCCGCCAGGCGCTGGTGGAGATGCGCCGGCTGCTCGGCGTGCTGCGGACGTCGGAGACGGCCGAGGAGTACGTCCCGCAGCCCGGCGTGGAGGAGCTGCCGGAGCTGCTGGAGCAGGTCCGCACGGCCGGCCTGCCGGTGGACTTCGCCACCTCGGGCGAGCCGCGGGAGCTGCCGCGCGGCCTGGAGCTGACGGTGTACCGGATCGTCCAGGAGGCGCTGACCAACGTGCGCAAGCACGGAGGTCCGGGCGCCCGGGCCCGGGTCGCGGTGGACTTCGGCGACCGCGACCTGGAGGTGCTGGTCGAGGACGACGGCCGCGGCAGCACCGCCGAGCAGATGGACGGTGGTGGCGACGGGCCCGGCCATGGTCTGATCGGCATGCGCGAGCGGGTCGGCATGGTGAGCGGCAGCCTCGACATCGGCCCGCGGCCGGGCGGCGGCTTCCGGATCCGGGCCGTCCTCCCCCTCAAGGCCGCCGGCTGAGTCCGGGGCACGACCGATCAGGTGAAGGAGAACCGACCGTGACCATCCGCGTGATGCTCGTGGACGACCAGGAGCTGCTGCGTACGGGCTTCCGGATGGTCCTGCAGTCGCAGGGCGACATCGAGATCGCCGCCGAGGCGGGCGACGGCGCGCAGGCGCTGGAGCTGCTCGCCGGGACGGAGGTCGACGTGGTGCTGATGGACGTCCGCATGCCGCGGCTGGACGGCGTGCAGGCCACCCGGCGGATCTGCCTGGACGAGTCCGGCGCGCCGCTGCCGGGGGCGCCGCACGTGCTCATCCTGACCACCTTCGACCTGGACGAGTACGCCTTCGCCGCGCTGAAGGCCGGGGCGAGCGGCTTCCTGCTGAAGGACGTCCCGCCGACGGAGCTGGTCGCGGCGATCCGCGCGGTGCACGGCGGTGACGCGGTGGTCGCGCCGACCACCACCCGCCGCATGATCGACCGCTTCGCGCAGGTGCTGCCGACGCCGTCGACGGCGCCCGGCTCGCCGGTGCTGGAGCCGCTCACCGACCGCGAGCGGGAGGTGTTCCTGCTGGTGGCGCAGGGCCTGTCGAACGGCGAGATCGCCGCCCGGCTGACCCTGTCGGAGGCCACCGTGAAGACCCACGTCGGTCGGATCCTGGCCAAGCTGGGCCTGCGCGACCGCGTCCAGGCCGTGGTGCTGGCCTACGAGAACGGCCTGGTCCGCGCGGGCGCCACGGACTGACCGGGGTTCGTACCGCGGCGCGGGGCCGCCCCCGGCGGGTGGCCCCGGCGCCCCCCTCGGGTGTCCCCGGTCAGAGCCGCCGCAGGCCCTGGATGACCTCGCGGAGCAGGCGGACGTCCGGGCGGCCGGCCTCGGCGGCACCCTGGCCGACCCGGACGAGTCCGGCCTGGACGAGGTCGCCGAGCAGCACCCGCAGGGCGCCGATCGGCAGGTCGGCGTCGGCGGCCAGTTCGGCCAGCGGGCAGGGCCGGTCCCGGATCCGGTCCAGCAGGGCGCTGCGGGCGTGGTCCAGGTGGGCGGCCGGTTCGGCGTCCGGCACCGCCGAGACCGCGGCCAGCAGGTCGTAGCGCTCGCCCTCGGCGGAGCGGGTGCGCCCGCCGGTCAGGGTGAACGGCCGGACCATCGGGCCGGCCTCGTCGTCGTACCAGTGCCCGCTCATGTGGCCGCCCCCGGGCCGGCGGCCGGTTCGGCGCCGGCCCGGGCGGGGGTGGAAAGGTGGCGCCCGACCCGGCGGACGAGCATCTGCATCTCGTACGCGATCTGGCCGACGTCCGCCTGCGGCCCGCAGAGCACGGCCAGGCAGCTGCCCTCGCCGGCCGGGGAGACGAAGAGGAAGGCGTCCTCCAGCATCACCATGGTCTGCCGGACCGAGCCGGCCTCGAAGCGGCTGCCGACGCCGCGGGCGAGGCTGTGGAAGCCGGAGCAGACGGCGGCGAGGTGGTCGGCGTCCTCGGTGCTCAGCCCGGCGGAGGCCGCGGTGGGCAGGCCGTCGGAGGAGAGCAGCACGGCCTGGCGGACGTGCTCGGTGCGGTCGACCAGGTCCTCCAGGAGCCAGTCCAGGCCGCCGGCGGCCTGCTCGGTGGTCTCGGGCGTGCTCATCGTTCGTCCTCCGGGTCGTGCGGGGTGCGGGCGTCGGTGCCGCGGCCACGGCCGCGGTCCAGCCCGCGCTGGAACGCGCCGAAGACGGCGCCCATCTGCTCGGCCGAGATCTCGGGTCCTCCGGCGGGCGGCCCGGCGGGGGCGTCCGCCCCGGGCGGGTCCTGCAGCCGGGGCGAGAGGGACGCCTGGCGGGTCCGGGTGGGCAGGGCGCGCCGCATCGGCAGCACGGCCGCCGCGGGCGCCTCGGCCACGGGTCCGGGCTCGGCCCCGGCCGGCGCCTCGGGCACCGGGACGGGCCGCGGCGCGGGCTCGGGCGGCTCCGCGAGGACGGCCTTCGGCAGCAGCACCACGGCGGTGGTGCCGCCGTACGGGGAGCGGCGCAGCGCCACCTCGATGCCGTGGCGGCGGGCGAGCCGGCTGGTGACGAAGAGGCCGAGCCGTTCGGTGCGGGTGGGGTCGAACTCCTGCGGTTCGGCGAGGGTGCGGTTGGCGGCGGCGAGTTCGTCCTCGTCCATGCCGAGGCCGCGGTCGTCGATCTCCAGCACGCAGCCGTGGGCGGCCTCGCCGGCCCGCATGGTGACCTGGGTGTGCGGGGGCGAGAAGGCGGTGGCGTTCTCGATGAGTTCGGCGACCAGGTGGGCGAGGTCGCCGACGGCGGCGCCGGAGACGAAGACCTGCGGCATCGGCGGGACGACCACCCGCTCGTACTCCTCGACGGCGCCGACCGCGGAGCCGACCACCTCGACCAGCGGGACGGGCTTGCGCCAGCGCCGGCCGGGGGCGGCGCCGGAGAGGATGATCAGGCCCTCGGCGTGGCGGCGCATCCGGGTGGCGAGGTGGTCGACGCGGAAGAGGTCGGCGAGCTCGTCGGGGTCGGTGGCGCGGCGTTCCATGGCGTCGAGCTGCTTGAGCTGGCGGTGGATCAGGGCCTGGCTGCGGCGGGCGATGTTGACGAAGACGCCGGAGATGCCGGCCCGCAGGCGGGCCTGTTCGACGGCGGCCTCGACGGCGGCGCGGCGGGCGTGGTTGAGGGCGCGGCCGAGGTCGCCGATCTCGTCGTCGTGCTCGCCGGCGGCGAAGGCGAGCCGTGGTGCGGCCCGCTCGACGTCGACGGTCTCGCCGGCGGCCAGGCGGCGGACGACGTCGGGCAGCTGGCGGTTGGCCAGCCGGTCGGCGGCGACCCGCAGCCGGGTCAGGCGGCGGGTGATCCGCCGGCCGGTGCGCACCGAGTACCAGACGGAGAACACCACGGCGAGCAGGCCGGCGCCGCCGGCGAGGCCGGCCTTCAGCAGCTGGTCGCCGGCGTAGGCGCGGCCGCGGGCGGCGGAGTTGAGCGCGGCGTCCTTGCACAGCTCCATGTAGCGGTGGACGACCGGGTCCATGGTGGTGCGCCAGCCGTTGCGGTCGACGGCGCGGCCGGCGGCGTCGGCGCCGGCGTCCAGGACGCCGTCCTCGGCGGCGGTGAGCGCGGTGTAGCGGGGGTCGACGGCGAAGGTCTCGAAGCCGGCCCGGGAGTCCGCGGGCAGCGCGGCGACGTAGGTCCGCTGGAAGACCCGGCGGTCCTCGACGACGGCGGCGAAGGCGCGGAACTGGGCGGGGGTGAAGGAGCCTGCGGCCCGGGCGCCGGAGCCGAGGGCGTCCTCGCGGGAGACGAACTCGCGCACCCGGACGAGTTCGACGACCACCTGGGCCTCGCGGGCGAGCCGGCCGGCCTGCAGGGCGGTGAGCGCGGACTCGACGGCGAAGGACGGCTCGACGGCGGCGGTGTACCGCTCGACCGCGGCGTCCCAGCTCAGGGCGCGGGTGATGACGGCCTGGCGGAGCGGGGCGAGGCCGTCGGTGGCGGTGATCATCGCGGTGAGGGTGTCCCGCTGTTCGGCGGTGAGCTCGTCCTGCCGGTCGGGGTTCTCGGCGGCGGCCCGCACGGCGCGGACCTTCTCGTCGGTGGCCCGCTCCTGCGCGGTGTAGGCGGCGAGGGCGGCCGGGTCGCCGCCGGAGCCCAGGTACTCGGCGGCCAGCCGGCGCTCGATCTGGA
The DNA here is from genome assembly GCF_039528095.1 of Kitasatospora arboriphila. Classification (NCBI taxonomy): domain Bacteria; kingdom Bacillati; phylum Actinomycetota; class Actinomycetes; order Kitasatosporales; family Streptomycetaceae; genus Kitasatospora; species Kitasatospora arboriphila. The sequence continues at coordinate 57,434 of NZ_BAAALD010000042.1, read as the reverse complement.
TCTGGCCGACGGCGGTGTCCACCGGGCTGCCGAAGTACTCGTAGGCGTCCTTGAGGCGGACGAGGGCGCGCAGGTCGCCGGTCATCGAGACCATGGCGAAGGTCCACAGTCCGACCAGGGCGACGACGGGGATCAGCACCAGCGCGATGATGCGGGTACGGATGGTGCGGGGTCGGCGCGGGCGGGCAAGGCCGAGGCGTCTGGGCATGGTCTCCCTCGTGTCCCGGGGCTCGGACTGCGCCAAGTTACCCGGCCGTAGCGTTCGGGTCGCCAGGAGGGTCGTGAAGCTTCCGTGGAGATCCGGGGGCCGGCCCCGCGCGGCGGGGGCGCACCGGCCGCCCCGTACGATGGAGCGGTACGTCTGGTACCTGCACAGGACTGGAACGGGAAGCAATGACGAGGGCCGAGCCGTGAGCGCGTCCGACAATGCCCCGGCCCTCGGGCCGACCGACCCCTTCGGGGATCCGCTGGACCCGGAGAACCGGCCCGCCCGGCTCTCCGTCGGCGTGGTCGGCACCGGCCGGGTCGGCCCGGCGCTGGGCGCCGCGCTGCAGCTGGCCGGGCACCGGGTGGTCGCCGCCTCCGGGGTGTCCGCGGCCTCCCGGCGCCGCGCCGAGGCGCTGCTGCCCGGCGTGCGGCTGGTGACGCCGCCGCAGGTGCTGGCCGCCGCCGACTTGGTGCTGCTGACGGTGCCCGACGACGCGCTCGCCGACCTCGCCGCCGGGCTGGCCGCGACCGGCGCGATCCGCCCGGGCCAGATCGTGGTGCACACCTCCGGCGCGCACGGCGTGGCGGTGCTGGAGCCCGCCGCCCGGGCCGGCGCGCTGCCGCTGGCGCTGCACCCGGCGATGACCTTCACCGGCACCTCGGTGGACCTGGCCCGGCTGGCCGGCTGCCCGTTCGGGGTGACCGCCCCCGACGAGCTGCGCCCGGTCGCCGAGGCGCTGGTCGTGGAGATGGGCGGCGAGCCCGAGTGGGTGCCCGAGGAGGTCCGCCCGCTCTACCACACGGCGCTCGCGCACGGCGCGAACCACCTGGTCACCCTGGTCGCGCAGGCGATGGAGCTGCTGCGCGGGGCCGGGGTCGCCGAGCCGGGGCAGCTGCTCGGCCCGCTGCTCGGCGCGGCCCTGGACAACGCGCTGCGCTCCGGCGACGCCGCGCTGACCGGCCCGGTCGCCCGCGGCGACGCCGGGACGCTCCGCCGGCACCTGCAGCAGTTGCGGACGGCGTCCCCGGACATCGGGCAGGCGTACCGTGCGATGGCCCGGGCCACCGCACAGCGGGCGGTCCGCGGCGGACCGCTCAAGGAAGAGGCGGCGGCTGCGCTGCTGGACGTACTCGACGAGGAGACCCCCTGATGGCACGCGGCAAGCAGCCGGCGAAGGCGAAGGCCCCCCGCACCACCGAGCTCACCCGCACGGTGGAGGAGTTCGAGGCCGCGTTCTGGCCCGACGACCAGCCGGTGGACAACGCCGTGGTGATGACCATGGGCGCGCTGCACGCCGGCCACGCCGCGCTGATCCGGGCGGCCCGCCGCCAGGTCGGCCGGGACGGCCGGGTGGCCGTGACGGTCTTCGTCAACCCGCTGCAGTTCGGCGCCGGCGAGGACCTGGAGCGCTACCCGCGCACCCTGGACGCCGACCTGGAGGTCGCCCGCGAGGCCGGCGCCGACGTGGTCTTCGCCCCGACCGTCGAGGAGGTGTACCCCAACGGCGAGCCGCTCGTCCGGCTGTCCGCCGGGCCGATGGGCGACGGCTTCGAGGGCGCGTCCCGCCCCGGCCACTTCGACGGCATGCTGACCGTCGTCGCCAAGCTGCTGCACATCACCGACCCGGACTTCGCCTTCTTCGGCGAGAAGGACGCCCAGCAGCTGGCGATCGTCCGCCGCATGGTCGCCGACCTGGACTTCGACGTGGAGATCGTCGGCGTCCCGACCGTCCGCGAGGAGGACGGGCTGGCGCTCTCCTCCCGCAACCGCTTCCTCTCCGACACCGAGCGCGGGCAGGCCCTGGCGCTGTCCCGGGCGCTGTTCGCCGGCCGCGACGCGGGCGCGCAGGGCGCGAAGGCGGTCCGCGAGGCCGCCGCGGCCGTCCTGGACGGCGCCGACGGTGTCACCCCCGACTACCTCGCCCTGATCGACCCGGACTCCTTCACCGAGGTGCCGGACGACTTCACCGGCGAGGCCCTGCTGGCCGTGGCCGCCAAGGTGGGCCCCGCCCGCCTGATCGACAACGTCGGCGTCATCGTCCGGTAGCGCACCACCCCGCACCACCCCGCTCGACCCCCCGTAGGCATGCACTCTCCCCCGGCCCCGCCGGGGGTCCCACCAGGAGGCGTGACCAGATGCTCCGCACCATGCTCAAGTCCAAGATCCACCGCGCCACGGTGACCCAGGCCGACCTGCACTACGTCGGCTCCGTCACCGTCGACGAGGACCTGCTCGACGCCGCGGACCTGCTCCCCGGCGAGCTCGTCCACATCGTCGACATCAACAACGGCGCCCGCCTGGAGACCTACACCATCGCGGGCCCGCGCGGCTCCGGCGTGATCGGCATCAACGGTGCCGCCGCGCGCCTGGTGCACCCGGGCGACCTCGTGATCCTCATCGCGTACGGCCAGATGGACACCGCCGAGGCCAAGGCGTACCTGCCCAAGGTCGTCTTCGTCGACGGGGACAACCGGATCACCGGCATGGGCGGGGACCCGGCCGAGGCGCCCGAGGGCAGTGGCCTGCTCCGCGGCGACCGGGCGTACCGTGATGCGGACGGCGCGAGTGCCGACGCCGCGCGCTGAAGGAGCCAGTGAAGCCATGCCGTACCGCCTGACCGCCCCCGCCCCGGGCTGGACCGCGACCACCGACGTCGTCGTGGTCGGCTCCGGCGTCGCGGGCCTGACCGTCGCGCTCAACGTCCGCCGGGCCGGCCTGCGGGCCACGGTGGTCACCAAGGCGATGCTGGACGACGGCTCCACCCGCTGGGCCCAGGGCGGCATCGCCGCCGCCCTGGGCGAGGGCGACACCCCCGAGCAGCACCTCGACGACACCCTCGTCGCCGGCGCCGGCCTGTGCGACGAGGACGCGGTGCGCACCCTCGTCACCGAGGGCCCGGACGCCGTGCGCCGGCTCATCGCCGTCGGCGCCGCCTTCGACCAGGACGAGGACGGCACGATCCTGCTCACCCGCGAGGGCGGCCACCACCGCCGCCGGATCGCGCACGCCGGCGGCGACGCCACCGGCGCGGAGATATCCCGCGCCCTGGTCGCCGCCGTCCGCAACGACCCCGGCATCGAGCTGATCGAGCACGCGCTCGTCCTCGACCTGCTCACCGACGCCGACGGGCACGCGGCCGGCCTCACCCTGCACGTCATGGGCGAGGGCCAGCGGGACGGCGTCGGCGCCATCCGCGCCCGCGCCGTGGTGCTCGCCACCGGCGGCATGGGCCAGGTCTTCTCCGCGACCACCAACCCGGCGGTCTCCACCGGCGACGGCGTCGCCCTCGCGCTGCGCGCCGGGGCCGAGGTCGCCGACCTGGAGTTCGTCCAGTTCCACCCGACCGTGCTCTGGCTCGGGGCCGACGCCGAGGGCCAGCAGCCGCTGGTCTCCGAGGCTGTCCGCGGCGAGGGCGCGCACCTGGTCGACGCCTCCGGCGAGCGCTTCATGCTCGGGCAGCACGAACTCGCCGAGCTCGCCCCGCGCGACATCGTCGCCAAGGCGATCACCCGGCAGATGCAGCTGCGCGGCACCGACCGCATGTACCTGGACGGCCGGCACTTCGGCGCCGAGATGTGGGAGCACCGCTTCCCGACCATCCTCGCCTCCTGCCGGGCCCACGGCATCGACCCGGTCACCGACCTGATCCCGGTCGCCCCCGCCGCCCACTACGCCTCCGGCGGCGTGCGCACCGACCCGGCCGGCCGCACCACGGTGCCCGGCCTGTACGCCTGCGGCGAGGTCGCCTGCACCGGTGTGCACGGCGCCAACCGGCTCGCCTCCAACTCCCTGCTGGAGGGCCTGGTCTTCGCCGAGCGGATCGCCGCCGACCTGGCCGCCCGGCACGCCGCCGGCGACCTGCCCGAGCGGGCCGTCGACGTCGCCGCCGCCCTGGAGGCCAGCACCGTGCCGCTGCTCGCCCCCGAGGCGCGCGCCGAGATCCAGCGGCTGATGTCCCGCGGGGCCGGCGTGCTGCGCTCGGCCGGGTCGATGGCCGCCACCGCCGAGGGCCTCACCGTCCTCGCCCGGGAGGCCTCCGCCTACCTGGACGAGGGCAAGCCGGCCGACCCCCGGGTGGAGACCTGGGAGGCCGCCAACCTGCACCTGGTCGCCACCGCACTGGTCGCCGCCGCGGCCCGCCGCGAGGAGACCCGCGGCTGCCACTGGCGCGAGGACTTCCCCGACCGCGACGACGCCCGCTGGCAGCACCACCTGGTCACCACCCTCGACGCCGACGGACACCCGAGCGTCCGGGCGTGACACCGTCCCCGGCGCACCCGGCCGATCACCTAGGAGCACCACGATGACCCACGACGAACTTCCGCTCGCCTCCGGCGGCTGCGGCGACGGCTGCGCCTGCGGCGAGGGCGAGGCGTACGAGACCGGGCTGGACCCGGCGCTGGCGGCACTGCTGGAGGAGGCCGGCCTGGACCCGGTCGAGGTCGAGGACGTCGCGATGCTCGCGCTCGGCGAGGACCTGGCCGGCGGCGAGGACGTCACCTCGGTGGCGACCGTCCCCGCGGACGCCGTCGCCACCGCCGACTTCACCGCCCGCTCGGCCGGCGTGGTCGCCGGCCTGCGGGTGGCCGAGGCCGTCGTCTCGCTGGTCTGCGAGGAGGAGTTCGAGGTCGAGCGGCACGTCGAGGACGGCGCCCGGGTCGAGGCCGGCCAGGTGCTGCTCTCGGTGCGCAGCCGCACCCGCGACCTGCTGACCGCCGAGCGCAGCGCGCTGAACCTGCTCTGCCACCTGTCCGGCATCGCCACCGCGACCCGGGCCTGGGCGGACGCCCTGGAGGGCACCGGCGCGGTCGTCCGCGACACCCGCAAGACCACCCCGGGCCTGCGGGCGCTGGAGAAGTTCGCCGTCCGCTGCGGCGGCGGCGCCAACCACCGGATGGCGCTGTCCGACGCCGCGCTGGTGAAGGACAACCACGTGGTGGCGGCCGGCGGCGTCGCGGAGGCGTTCCGCGCGGTGCGGGCGGCGTACCCGGACCTCCCCGTCGAGGTGGAGGTGGACACCCTGGAGCAGATCGCGCCGGTGCTGGAGGCCGGGGCGGACCTGGTCCTGCTCGACAACTTCACCGTGCCGCAGCTCAAGGAGGCCGTCGCCCTGGTGGCCGGCCGGGCGAAGCTGGAGGCGTCCGGCGGACTGACCCTGGCCACCGCCCGCGAGGTCGCCGAGACTGGTGTCGACTACCTGGCCGTCGGGGCCCTGACGCACTCTTCGCCGATCCTCGACATCGGCCTGGACCTCCGCGCCTGACTCCGCCTCAACAGAAAGCCATCCCGTGCTCCTCACCATCGACGTCGGCAACACCCAGACCACGCTCGGCCTGTTCGACGGTGAGGACATCGTCGAACACTGGCGGATCTCCACCGACCCGCGGCGCACCGCGGACGAGCTGGCGGTGCTGATGCAGGGCCTGATGGGTGCCCACCCCATCGTGTCCGCCGAGGACAAGGTGGCGGGGCTGTCGATCTGCTCGTCCGTGCCCGCCGTGCTCCACGAGCTCCGCGAGGTGACGCGCCGTTACTACGGCGACGTGCCCGCGGTGATCGTGGAGCCGGGGGTGAAGACCGGGGTGCACGTCCTGATGGACAACCCCAAGGAGGTCGGCGCCGACCGGATCGTGAACGCACTGGCCGCCAACCACCTCTACGGCGGCCCGTGCATCGTGGTGGACTTCGGCACCGCCACCACCTTCGACGCGGTGAACGCCCGCGGCGACTACGTGGGCGGCGCGATCGCGCCCGGCATCGAGATCTCGGTGGAGGCGCTGGGCCTGCGCGGCGCGCAGCTGCGCAAGATCGAGTTGGCCCGCCCCCGCAACGTCATCGGCAAGAACACCGTTGAAGGGATGCAGTCCGGCATCCTGTACGGCTTCGCCGGGCAGGTCGACGGCCTGGTCAACCGGATGGCCCGGGAGCTCTCCAAGGACCCGGACGACGTCCAGGTGATCGCCACCGGCGGCCTGGCCCCGCTGGTCCTCGGCGAGGCCGAGACCGTCGACGTGCACGAGCCCTGGCTCACCCTGATCGGCCTGCGGCTGGTCTGGGAGCGCAACAAGGCGTGAACGGGCATTCCCGCCAAGCCCGCTGACGGACGGTCGGCCCCACGGGGCCGGCCGTCGTCACGTCGGATCAGCGGCAGATACGCCAATCGGGACAACTGCGGCGCCAATCGCCCGAAATCGGACGTACGCCACGTACTGTCACCTCATGCCTACGCCACACGGATCGCGGGGCGGCATGGCTTTCAGCGCCGACGAAGTCCGCGTGCTGCGCCGCGCCCTTGCCCAAGCCCTCTACCCGGCCCTCCCCGACGACCGGCTGCACCTACCCGGACCGTCCGGCGCGCTGTGGGCGGAGGACGTCCAGGACGCGCTGCGCCTCACCGAGTCCATCGACGAGGCCGTCCGGGAGGGCGGCCGGCTGCGCAGCTTCCTGCTGGCCGACCTGGCCCGCTACCGGTCCGCGCTGCCCGGCGGCGCCCGCGGCTACCTGGAACGGCTGGAGGAGGCCGTGTCGGACGGCTACCTCCCCACCCCCGAGGACCTGTCGGCGCTCCGCTCGCTCTCCCGGCAGCCGTGCGGCCCCGCCGAGCACGCCCGGCGCTCCCGGCTGGCCGGCCGCTGCCACGCGATGGCGGAGGCCGAGGTCCGCGAGCGGCTGTCGTTCGCCTCCGGCCAGCGCCATCTGATGGCCGTACCGAGCCCGGCGTGCGAACCCCTGCCCGCCCCGACCCTTGGAGGACGCGTTCCGATGAGCAGCACCCCCAGGCCCCCGGCCCACGGCGAGCAGCCGCAGCCCCGCAGGATGCCCACCCCCGCCGAGCTCTTCGGCCGCCGCCCCAAGTCCAGGCCGCAGTCCCAGCCGCCCGCGCCGGACGACGAGGAGGCCGAGCTCGCCACCGGCACCGGCTGAGGCACCCCCGTTCGGCGGGGGCCCCGCCGCGCGTCGATGTGTCGACTCTGCAATGGGCCCGGGGGAATTTCGGTCACAGATCGACAACACTCGCTGCCGGTACGAACGGTCACGTCCCGAACTGTCCGATTCATCTGCCCGTGACTCCCCCGGGGCCGCCCTAGGGTCTGCGCCACACGCAAAACCGAAGACCCTGGGGGGAAAATGCGCATCGGACGCACACGCGCCCTTGCCCTGGCGACGGCCGTCGCAGCCGTCGCACTCGGCGGCTCCGCCGCCGCGCCGGCATTCGCCGCCGACCTCGTGCTCGACGCTCCGACAGCGGTGTCCCTCGTCCCGGCGCCCGCGAGCGGCGACCCGGTGGCGAAGCACGTCACGCTGAACCTGACCGGCACCGTGAAGACCGGTTCGCACGACATCACGTACACGTTCGACGCGAGCGGCCTGGCCGGCCTGGCGGAGTTCGCCCCGGAACTCGGCAACGCCGCCTGCACCGTCCAGGGCGCCGTGACCACCTGCAAGGGCACCTTCTACTCGCAGGACGGCAGGCTCAACCAGCAGATCAACCCGCAGCTCACCGCCCTCAAGGGCGCCGAGCTCGGCAAGACCGGCCACCTCAAGGTCACGGAGACCACCGACGCCGGGACGGTCAGCGCCGACGTGAGCGTCTCGGTCGGCGGGCCGGACCTGCGGGTGAAGACCAAGGAGCAGCTGACGGGCGTGAAGCCCGGCTCGACGATCACCCCGTCCGTCCAGGTGGTGAACCAGGGCTCGCTCCCCAGCGGCCGACTGGTCCTCGTCCTCAGCGGGATCGCCGGGGTGAAGCCCGAACGACAGTTCGCCAACTGCGACTACGCCACCGGCGCGGGCAGCCAGGCCCCTTCCTACGAAGTGGCGATCTGCACCGTCAACACCTCGGTCGCCCCCGGTGAGACGGTGACGATCGACCCGATGAAGTTCGGCGTCGACAGCAGCGCCCTGCACAGCTACATCGACGTCGCGGTGCTCCCCGGCGAGGGCGAGGACACCGCCTGGTACCGCAAGAGCATGACCTTCGTGCACGGCCCCGCCGGCAAGCGGCTCACCGCCGGCAAGCCCGAGTCGGACGACACGAAGCCCGGTCCGCCGAACGCCACGCAGTACGCCGAGAACATGGTGTCGATCGCGCTGGACGTGGACAACACCGCCGACTTCTCGGCCATCGGCGCGTGGAAGCCGGGTGCCGACGGCCACCAGGGGAAGCTCACGGTCGGGCTGCGCAACAGCGGCCCGGGACACCTCTACGACCGCAGCGGCGGCGAGGCCGCGCCGAACGTCCTCGTGGTGTTCCCCAAGGGCGTCACCGTGGCCAAGGAGCCCGCGGGCTGCAGCGCCGTCCGCTGGGAGAACGGCCAGGAGGTCAAGAACCCCGTCAAGTGGGCCTGCGACGCACCGTCGGACGTGCCCGCCGGCTTCCAGAAGACGTACGACTTCGACCTGAAGGTCACCGCCGCAGACCCGGTCGCGGTGGTCTCGCTGCAGAACACCCGGAGCTCCGTCGAGCCCGGCCACCCCTCCGCCGTCATGCCGTGGGACCACAACCCGGGCAACGACCTGACCCGGGTGACGCTCGGGACCAAGGCCGACGGCTCCGTGCCCACCCCGGGTGCCTCCCCGAGCGCCTCCGCCTCGCCCAGCACGCCGACCGGCAGCGCCTCGCCCTCCACCCACGCCTCGCCGTCCGCCTCGGCCTCGGCCTCGCAGAGCGCGGGTGCGGGTGCGGGTGCGGGCTCGGCCTCGTCCGGCGGAGGTGCCCTCGCGTTCACCGGCGCGTCCGGGCTCGGCACCATCGCCGCGGCCGGCACCGGCGCGGTGCTGATCGGCGGCGCGGTGTTCCTGGCCACGCGCCGCCGCAAGGGCGCCCACCAGTAACACCCCCCTCCGCGTCGGCGGCCCCGGAGCGCCTCCGCGGCGCTCCGGGGCCGCCGCGCGAAACCCGTGCGGGAGCGCGGCCCGGCGGTGGCTACCCTTGTGGGGTGAGCGATCAGACCACCGTGCCCCAGGCCGACGACCTCCCCGAGCAGATGCGCATCCGGCGCGAGAAGCTGGACCGGCTCCGGGCGGCCGGAATCGACCCCTACCCGGTCGGCTTCCCCCGCACCACGACCATCGCCGACCTCCGTGCCAAGCACCCCGACCTGGCCGCGGACACCGCGACCGGCGAGCGGGTCGGCATCACCGGCCGCGTCATCCTGGCCCGCACCGGCGGCAAGCTCTGCTTCGCCACCCTGCGCGACGGCTCGGGCGACCTGCAGGTGATGCTCTCGCTGGACAAGCTGGGCGAGGAGCGGCTGGCGGCCTGGAAGTCCGACATCGACCTCGGCGACCAGGTCGGCGTGGAGGGCGAGGTCATCACCTCCCGCCGCGGCGAGCTGAGCGTCATGGTCGACCGGTGGGAGCTCACCGCCAAGTGCCTGCGCCCGCTGCCGGACAAGCACAAGGGCCTGACCGACCCGGAGGCCCGGGTCCGCCAGCGGTACGTGGACCTCATCGTGAACCCCGAGGCGCGCGAGATGCTCCAGCTGCGCACCAAGGTGATCCGCTCGATCCGCCGCACCTACGAGGACCGCGGCTACCTCGAGGTCGAGACGCCGATGCTGCAGCCGATCCACGGCGGCGCCAACGCGCGTCCGTTCAAGACCCACATCAACGCGTACGACATCGAGCTCTACCTGCGCATCGCGACCGAGCTCTACCTCAAGCGCCTGGTGGTCGGCGGCGCCGAGAAGGTCTTCGAGATCAACCGGAACTTCCGCAACGAGGGCGCCGACGCGACCCACAACCCGGAGTTCACCGCCCTGGAGTCGTACGAGGCGTACGGCGACTACGACACCCAGGCCGAGCTGATCCGCGCGATCGTCGTCAACGCCGCCCGGGACGCCCTCGGCACCACCGTGGTCCGCGGCCTCGGCCCGGACGGCGAGGAGCACGAGATCGACCTGGCCGAGCCGTGGGAGGAGGTCTCGGTGTACCCGGGCATCTCCGCCCGCCTCGGCACCGAGATCACCCCGGAGACCTCCGTCGAGGAGCTCCGCGCGCTCGCCGACGGCGCCGGCGTGCCGTGGGAGAAGGAGTGGGGCCACGGCCAGATCGTCCTGGAGATGATCGAGCGGCTGCTGGAGCACCACGCGATCCGGCCGACCTTCATCCGGGACTACCCGACCGAGGTCTCCCCGCTGACCCGCCAGCACCGCTCGGTCGCCGGCGTCGCGGAGAAGTGGGACCTGGTGATCTTCGGCACCGAGATCGGCACCGCCTACTCCGAGCTGATCGACCCGGTCGAGCAGCGCGCCCGCCTGACCGCCCAGTCGCTGCTGGCGGCCGGCGGCGACGTCGAGGCGATGCAGCTGGACGAGGACTTCCTGCGCGCCCTGGAGTACGCGATGCCGCCCACCGGCGGCCTCGGTCTCGGCGTGGACCGTCTGATCATGCTGCTCACCGGCAAGAACATCCGCGAGACGGTGCTCTTCCCGCTGGTGCGGCCCGATCAGCGAAGTGGGGCAGAGACCAGGAGCAGCAGCGGCGCCGCCGCTGCGGACGACGCAGAAGCAGAAGAGGAGTGACCTGATGGACTACGTCAGCGCGATCGTGCCGCCGCTGGTCATGGCGATCGGCTTCGGCTTCCTGGTGCGGGCGATCATCCGCAGCCAGGGCGGCGCCCAGAAGGCCAAGGAGGACGCCGCCGCCGACGCGATGGCCGCCGCGGCCCCTCGCGCCGCGGAATAGCCTCGGCGGGCCCGTTCGACACGCACACCGGCGCGCCGCCGCCCCCGCCAAGGGGGTGGCGGCGCGCCGGTCTGCTTGCCGAATCGCCGATTTTGTCCGAATCAGTTCCTATCCTGGCCGGACTATGGTGCGGCAACTCGGAGAACTCGAGAACGACATCATGACCAGGGTCTGGCAGTGGAACCGCCCGGTCACGGTTCGCGAGGTTCTGCAGGATCTGCGGACGGAACGCGATATCGCGTACACCACCGTGATGACGGTGCTCGACAAGCTGTACAGAAAGGGCTGGCTCCGGCGGGAACAGGTCGGCCGGGCGTATCGATATGAGCCGGTCTCCTCGCGCGAGGCGTACACCGCGGCGCTGATGAACGACGCCTGGGCGACGAGCGACAATCCGGCGGCGGCGCTGGTGCACTTCTTCGGACTGATGTCGCCGGAGCAGCGCGAGGCGCTGCGGGACGCCCTGCGGGTGGCCGCCGTCCTTCCCGCGGAACCGCCGCGGCCCGGGACGGAACGGGGCACCGGGGAGACCGGCGGCGGCGCGGCACGATAACGTCCCGGCATGGAGGTCACCATCCGCCGGGCGCGGACCACCGATGTGCGGGCAGTACGGGCACTCATCGACGCCTACTCGCGCGACGGCATTCTGCTCGACAAGCCCACGGTCACCCTGTTCGAATCCGTTCAGGAGTTCTGGGTGGCCGAGCGCGACGACACCGGCACGGTGGTCGCCTGCGGTGCGCTGCACGTCATGTGGGAGGACCTGGCGGAGGTCCGCACGCTGGCGGTGCACCCCTCCTGCAAGGGCCTGGGCCTCGGACACCTCCTGCTGGAGAAGCTGCTGCAGACCGCGCGCTGGCTCGGCGTCCGTCGGATTTTCTGCTTGACGTTCGAGGTGGCGTTCTTCGCGAAACACGGTTTCGTCGAGATCGGGGAAACCGACGATCGTACGTCAGACCCGGCGGCCGTGGCCACGGAAGTCTATGAAGAACTCCTGCGCTCGTACGACGAAGGAGTCGCGGAGTTCCTGGACCTGGAGCGGGTGAAGCCCAACACCCTGGGCAACTCGCGCATGCTCCTGCGCCTCTGAGCGCGCCCTTGTGAGCCTTGCGGGACGCATCCCGATCGGGTAGGGGTTTGAGTTTTCCGGGAAAAGGCGGTTTCCTTTGCCTAGGCAATGGCTCGTTTACTCGGAAAGGGAAGCCCGTGGCACAGAGGGTGCAGGTCATTCTTGAAGACGATCTCGACGGCGGCTCCGCGGACGAGACGGTGATGTTCGCGCTGGACGGCGTTGCCTACGAGATCGACCTGAAGAGCGCCAACGCGGAGAAGCTCCGCGATCTGCTGGCGCCGTACGTGGACAAGGGCCGCAAGCAGAGCGGCCGCATCGCGGGGGCGCGCCGCAGCAGCGGTGCCGGTCGCGGCGCGGGTCGTTCGTCCGCCGCCGGCCCGGACACCGCGAAGATCCGCAGCTGGGCCAAGGAGCAGGGCCTGGAGATCAACGACCGCGGTCGCGTGCCGAGCGACATCAAGGCGAAGTACGACAAGGCGCACGCGTCCTGACCGGTGGCCGTGCGGCCGGGCCCGGGGCGCGCGCCCCGGAGCCGGCCGGGCCCGGTCGGCCGGGGTCGCGCCGCGGTCGTCCGCCCGTTGTCATGGCAGGTGCATGATCGGCCGGTCCGATGACGGGCAGCGGGACGGCACCGGGCTGTGCAACGCTGGAGGAAGCGGAACGGCCCTGCGGGAAGCGTCCGACCGGCGCACCCCCGGGCCCGATCGGCCGACGCCGGACGGTGGAGCCGGCGCCGGACCGTTGATGCGCCGTCACTCCCGCCGCGCCGACCGGCGCTCCGGGGGCCGGACTTCTCGCCAGGCGAACAGCGCCACCGGGGAAACAGCGCGAATCTCACCCCGAGACCGGGTATGAATGCAGGTGGGCGGGGTCGCAGGGCCCCGACCGGGCAGTTCGCGCGGCCGGCCGTCCCCTCAGCCGGAGCCTCTGTTCGCCGATGGCGTAGCGGCCATCAGGTGCATCGGGGCCCTCTGTGGGAACACCGTCTCCCAGCATCAGGTTGGGAATGGTGTCGGCTGGTCGCGCAGCATGATGTCCCCACGCGAGTGGGGTTGTCCGTGGGCCGCGCCGCTGAGCGGGACTAGCATGCGGAAGGACAGGGCGGGGACGGACCCCGAACTGGCCGACCGCTCTGAGGAGCGAAAACGATGTTCGAAAGGTTCACCGACCGCGCGCGGCGGGTTGTCGTCCTGGCTCAGGAAGAAGCCCGGATGCTCAACCACAACTACATCGGCACCGAGCACATCCTCCTGGGTCTGATCCACGAGGGTGAGGGTGTCGCCGCCAAGGCCCTGGAGAGCCTCGGGATCTCGCTCGAGGCGGTCCGGCAGCAGGTCGAGGAGATCATCGGCCAGGGGCAGCAGGCCCCGTCCGGCCACATCCCCTTCACCCCCCGGGCGAAGAAGGTCCTGGAGCTGTCGCTCCGCGAGGCCCTTCAGCTCGGCCACAACTACATCGGCACCGAGCACATCCTGCTCGGCCTGATCCGCGAGGGCGAGGGCGTCGCCGCCCAGGTCCTGGTGAAGCTGGGCGCCGATCTGAACCGGGTCCGGCAGCAGGTCATCCAGCTGCTCTCCGGTTACTCCGGCGGCGGCAAGGAGTCGGCGGGCGCCGGCGGCCCCGCCGAGGGCACTCCCTCCACCTCGCTGGTCCTCGACCAGTTCGGCCGCAACCTGACGCAGGCCGCCCGCGAGGCCAAGCTCGACCCGGTGATCGGGCGCGAGAAGGAGATCGAGCGGGTCATGCAGGTGCTGTCCCGCCGCACCAAGAACAACCCCGTGCTGATCGGCGAGCCCGGCGTCGGCAAGACCGCCGTCGTCGAGGGCCTGGCCCAGGCGATCGTCAAGGGCGAGGTCCCGGAGACCCTCAAGGACAAGCAGCTCTACACCCTGGACCTCGGCGCCCTGGTCGCCGGCTCCCGGTACCGCGGTGACTTCGAGGAGCGCCTGAAGAAGGTGCTCAAGGAGATCCGCACCCGCGGCGACATCATCCTGTTCATCGACGAGCTGCACACCCTGGTCGGTGCGGGCGCCGCCGAGGGCGCGATCGACGCCGCCAGCATCCTCAAGCCGATGCTGGCCCGCGGCGAGCTGCAGACCATCGGTGCCACCACGCTCGACGAGTACCGCAAGCACCTGGAGAAGGACGCCGCGCTGGAGCGCCGCTTCCAGCCGATCCAGGTCGCCGAGCCGTCGCTGCCGCACACCATCGAGATCCTCAAGGGCCTGCGCGACCGGTACGAGGCGCACCACCGCGTCTCGATCACCGACGCCGCCCTGGTCGCCGCCGCCACCCTGGCCGACCGGTACATCTCGGACCGCTTCCTGCCGGACAAGGCGATCGACCTGATCGACGAGGCCGGCTCCCGGATGCGCATCCGCCGGATGACCGCGCCGCCGGACCTGCGCGAGTTCGACGAGAAGATCGCCGAGGTCCGCCGCGAGAAGGAGAGCGCGATCGACGCGCAGGACTTCGAGAAGGCCGCCTCGCTGCGCGACGACGAGAAGCAGCTGCTCACCGCGAAGGCCAAGCGGGAGAAGGAGTGGAAGGCCGGCGACATGGACGTCGTCGCCGAGGTGGACGAGGAGCTCATCGCCGAGGTCCTGGCCACCGCCACCGGCATCCCGGTCTTCAAGCTGACCGAGGAGGAGTCCTCCCGCCTGCTGCGCATGGAGGACGAGCTGCACAAGCGCGTCATCGGCCAGAAGGACGCCATCAAGGCGCTCTCCCAGGCCATCCGGCGCACCCGTGCGGGCCTCAAGGACCCGAAGCGCCCCGGCGGCTCGTTCATCTTCGCCGGTCCGTCCGGTGTCGGTAAGACGGAGCTGTCCAAGACGCTGGCGGAGTTCCTCTTCGGCGACGAGGACGCGCTGATCGCACTCGACATGTCGGAGTTCTCGGAGAAGCACACGGTCTCCCGGCTGTTCGGCTCCCCGCCCGGCTACGTGGGCTACGAGGAGGGCGGCCAGCTGACCGAGAAGGTGCGCCGCAAGCCCTTCTCCGTCGTCCTCTTCGACGAGGTGGAGAAGGCCCACCCGGACATCTTCAACTCGCTGCTGCAGATCCTGGAGGACGGCCGCCTGACCGACTCCCAGGGCCGCGTGGTCGACTTCAAGAACACGGTCATCATCATGACCACCAACCTCGGCACCCGGGACATCTCCAAGGGCTTCAACCTGGGCTTCGCGGCCACGGGTGACGCCCAGAGCGGGTACGAGCGGATGAAGGCCAAGGTCAGCGAGGAGCTCAAGCAGCACTTCCGGCCGGAGTTCCTGAACCGCGTCGACGACATCGTGGTCTTCCACCAGCTGTCCGAGGACGACATCATCCAGATCGTCGACCTCATGATCGCCAAGGTGGACCAGCGTCTGAAGGACCGCGACATGGGTCTCGAACTCAGCGTCGAGGCCAAGAAGCTGCTGGCGAAGAAGGGCTACGACCCGATCCTGGGCGCCCGTCCGCTGCGCCGGACGATCCAGCGCGAGATCGAGGACCACCTGTCCGAGAAGATCCTCTTCGGCGAGCTGCGCGCCGGCCACATCGTGGTCGTCGGCACCGAGGGCGAGGGCAAGGAAGCGAAGTTCACCTTCCGCGGCGAGGAGAAGTCCCCGGTGGCCGACACCCCGGCGGCCGCGGTCTCGACCTCCGGACCGGACCTGACCAAGTAACCGGTCGTACGTAAAAGGACTCGGCCCCGACGGAACGTCGGGGCCGAGTCCTTTTCAGTTTTAAAACTGTTTAGACATCCATAACCTGTGATTTCGCCCCGCCGGAGCCTCCGGCGGGGCGTCGTGCCGCTCGTGCGGGTGCGATGGATGCCCCAACTGCGGGCCCCGCTTTACTCTTGACTGCCCATCAGTTGATCACGGCTGCCGGAGGATAGCGTTGTGATCATGCATGGTCAAGGTCTTTCTTTTTGACCTGGGCTTGGATCAAATGTCGTCCACCTGTCTTTCATTGGTTCGCCGGCGGGCCAAGAGCCGAGCCGGCAAGGGGAGGACGTCACCACGTTGAAGATATCCAAGAGGGCCGCTGCGGCCACTGCTGCCATCGCGGTCACGGCCGCGCTCGGCACGGGCCTGCTGCCCGGGACGGCCACCGCCGCCACGCCGGCCCCTGTCTCGCACGACCCTGCCGATGCGCAGGCGCTCAAGGTCGACCACGACCTGCCGGGCCCGCTGACCGCCAAGGTCGAGGCCGAGCAGAAGGCCGCCACCGAGCAGCTCCTGGCGGGCACCGCCAAGGTCGAGAAGCACGGCAGCAGCACCTCCGTGAAGCTGGGCCGCGACAAGTACGTCGAGCTGGCCCGTGAGCGCACGGACAAGATCTTCACCATCCTCGTCGACTTCGGCGACCAGGTGGACAACACCACCACCACCCCGGACGGCAAGGTCAAGTACGGCGGCCAGCCCGGCCCGGCGCACAACATGATCGCCCAGCCCGACCGGTCGAAGGACAACTCGACCGCCTGGCAGGCCGATTACAACCAGGCGCACTACCAGGACATGTACTTCTCCAAGACCGGCGACTCGCTGAAGACCTTCTACGAGAAGCAGTCCTCGGGCCGCTACTCGGTCGACGGCCAGGTCACCGACTGGGTGAAGGTGCCGTGGAACGAGGCCCGTTACGGCTCGGACTACTGCGGCCAGCACGTCTGCAACAACGCGCAGGACCTGATCCGCGACGGCATCAACGCCTGGGTCGCCGACCAGAAGGCCAAGGGCCAGACGGACGAGCAGATCAAGGCCACCATCGCGCAGTACGACCAGTGGGACCGGTACGACTACGACCACGACGGCAACTTCAACGAGCCCGACGGTTACATCGACCACTTCCAGATCGTGCACGCCGGTGAGGACCAGTCCGCCGGCGGCGGCGTCCAGGGCACCGACGCGCTCTGGGCCCACCGCAGCTACGTCTACGGCGCCCAGGCCGGCAAGACCGGCCCGGACAACAACAAGCTCGGTGGCACCCCGGTCGGCACCAGCGGCCTCTGGGTCGGCGACTACACCATGCAGCCCGAGAACGGCGGCCTCGGTGTCTTCGCCCACGAGTACGGCCACGACCTCGGTCTGCCGGACCTGTACGACACCACGGGCAAGGACGACAACTCGGTCGGCTTCTGGTCGCTGATGTCCTCCGGTTCCTGGCTGGGCGACGGCAAGTCGTCGATCGGCGACAAGCCGGGCGACCTCGACGCCTGGAGCAAGCTGCAGCTCGGCTGGCTGAACTACGACAAGGCCAGCGCCAACAAGCTGTCCTTCCACTGGACCGGTCCGGCGGAGTACAACAGCAAGCGCCCGCAGGCCGTCGTGGTCGACCTTCCGAACAAGACGGTCACCACCGAGATCAACACCCCGTTCGCGGGTGCGAACGAGTGGTGGAGCGGCAGCGCGGACGACCTGAACGTCTCGCTGGTGCGTGATGTCGACCTGACCGGCAAGACCTCGGCGACGCTGACCGCCAAGGCCTGGTACGACATCGAGCAGGACTACGACTACGGCTACGCCGAGGTCTCCACCGACGGCGGCGCCCACTGGACGGCCATCGACGGCACCTTCAACGGCACCCCGCTGCAGAAGGACGGCGCCGACGCGCCGGGCCTCACCGGCAACTCGGGCGGCAAGTGGGGCGACCTGTCCTACTCGCTGAACGCCTACGCCGGCAAGGCCGTCAAGGTCCGCTTCCACTACACCACCGACGGCGGCCTGCACATGAAGGGCCTCGCGCTGGACAACATCGCGGTCAACGCCGACGGTGCCGCGCTGTTCAGCGACGACGCGGAGCAGGGTGACAACGGCTGGACCGCCACCGGCTTCTCGCGGATCACGGGCAAGTTCTCCAAGGAGTACGCCCAGCACTACATCGTCGAGAACCGTCAGTACGTGTCCTACGACACCACGCTGAAGACCGGTCCGTACGTGTTCGGTTCCGCGGCCCGCCCGGACTGGGTGGACCACTACCAGAACCAGAACGGCATCCTGATCTGGCTGTGGGACACCTCGCAGTCCGACAACAACGTGACCGACCACCCGGGCTCCGGCCTGATCCTGCCGGTCGACTCGCACCCGACCCCGATCTCCTGGGCCGACGGCACCCTGATGCGCCCGCGCATCCAGGGTTACGACTCGCCCTTCGGGTTCGAGCGCACCGACGGCCTGCAGCTGCACCGTGCCGACGTGCTCACCAAGATCCCGAGCGCGGCCGGCGTCACCACCTTCAACGACCACACCAAGAAGTACTGGGACGAGAAGACCCCGTACTCCAGCGTGAAGGTGCCGGACACCCACACCGCGATCGACGTGCTGTGGAACAGCTCCAACAAGCTGGAGACCATCCTGATGGTCCGCCCGTCCTTCTGATCGGCACCCTCGGGTACTGACAGTTGACACTGCGTCGGCCCGGTTCCTCCGGCGGGAGGAACCGGGCCGACGTGCGTTCCGGCCCGTGGCGTCAGAGCAGTGCCAGCAGGGCCGCCATCGCCTTGCCCACGTCCTCGGACGTCCACTCCAGGGCGGCGGCGCCCACCGTCACCTCGGTCATCGCGAGGCCGGGCGCCCCCGGCTCGTCCCAGTAGTGGAACAGCGCGATGCCCTGCTCCTCCGCGAGCCGCAGGGTGGCCTCGGTGAGGGCGTCCGCGGTGTGCGGCAGCCAGAGCCGGAACTGGTGGGTGTGCGGCGGCAACGGGTCGATCCGGGCGCCGGGCACCTCGGCCAGGGCCGCGGCGACCGTCCTGGCGTGCGCCACGTACCGCGGCAGGCGCGGGAGTTCGCGCTCCAGCCCGACGAGCGCGGAGAGCGCCGCGGGCCACTGCTGGAAGAGCTTCCCGCCGTACCGGTGCTGCCACACCCGGGCCTCCCGGGCGAAGGCCTCGCCACCGGCCAGCAGGGCGCCGCTGAGGCCGCCCAGCGACTTGTAGCAGGAGACGTACACCGAGTCCGCCAGCGCGGCGATCTCCGGCAGCGGGTGCCCGAGGTGGACGGTGGACTCCCAGAGCCGGGCGCCGTCGAGGTGCACCCGGGCGCCGAGTTCGCGGGCGGCGGCGACCGTCTCCACCAGCTGCTCCCAGGCGGGCAGCACGAACCCGGCGTCGCGCAGCGGGAGTTCCACCATCAGGGTGCCGAACCGCTCCTCACAGGTGCGGAGTTCGGCGGGGGTGGGCAGCCGCGGTGCGGTGGTCGGCCAGACGGCGTGCAGGCCGGTGAGCCGGGTGAGGGCCCGCCGCTCGTGCAGCTCCGGGTGGGCGAGCGGGTGCATCGCCACCATCGGGCTGCCGGTGCGCTCCGCCCAGTACCGCAGGGCCACCTGCTGCGCCATGGTGCCGGTCGGGAAGTAGACGGCGGCCTCCCGGCCCAGCAGGGCCGCCACCCGCCGCTCCAGGGCGCGGACCACCCCGTCCCCGTACACGTCGGGCCGCTCGTCAAGGTCGTGGACCCCTTCCGCTTCGGCGGCGAGCGACGCCATCCGCTCGCGCAGGCTGACCGGTCGGCTGCCCGAGAGCAGCCGGCCGCAGGACCGGAATGCGGCGTACCGCCGCTGCTGGAGTTCCTCGTTCACGGTCAGATCTTCGCCCGGACTCGTGCCCGCCGTCCCGGTCGGCGCGACCGGTCGGCACGAGAACGACGGAAATGTGCCCGTACCGCTCCACCCACGACCCCTCGGGACCGTGCGTGACCGCCCGGACGCGCGGCCGGCGCGGGCCGTGAGGGGCGTCACGATTGGCGGCCGCGGGGCGGGGTACCGCGGGTGGCAGTGGTCACAGGGCAGGGGCCCGGTACGAACGCGGGTAGTAGCGGGCGGGGCCGGTACGGCCGGGCGGGACGGGCCGGTCGCCGAAGGCCCGGTGTCCAGCACGACGGACCGTCGTAGGTCACACCGTTTGGGTACGTCCGGCCGAGCGACTACACCGGAGTGGTCCCCGCCAGGGAGCCGTGCGGCTCCGCTGCGCACCGCCCCCTTCCGCGAGGTCCAGCCACCATGCCTTCGTTCTCCGACGCCACCCGTCGCATCGTCCGCACGGCCTCCGCCGGCACCGCCGCGGCCCTGCTCAACGCCCGTTCGCTGTCCGCCCGCGCCCTGAACGGCGGGCTGCCGGGCACCTCGGCGGGCTCGCTCTCGGGTGTCCGGGCGGCGGCCTCGCCGGTGCTGGGGAACCGGGCGAAGGTGGCCTCGGGCGGCGTCGCCGCGCTGGCGCTGGGCGCCCTGCTGCTGCCGGGCCACGCCGCGGCGCAGACGACCGTCCACCCGACGGTGCCGGGCAGCTCGGTGTTCACCGCGTCCGCCGCGCCGCAGCAGGAGAACCGGGTCGTGCAGGTGGCCGCGCCGAGCACCTACAAGCAGCCGCGCTCGGTCTCCTCGCAGGACTCCGTCGCGGTGGCGCACAACCTCGCCCAGCCGCCGGCCGAGCAGCCCCAGCCCGCCGCCCAGCCGCAGCAGCAGGCGCAGCCCGCCCAGCAGGCCCAGCCGCAGCAGCAGGCGCAGCCCGCCCAGCAGGCCCAGCCGCAGCAGCAGGCGCAGCCGGCCCAGCCCGCCCCGGCGCCGGCCCCGGCGCAGCCCTCCTGGTCCTCCCCCGCGCCCGGCGCGCCGACCAGCAACCCGTACCACAAGACCAACCACAGCTACGCGGCTGGCTTCCACACCGGTGTGGACTTCGCCGTCCGCCCGGGCACCCCGCTGGTCTCGGTGGGCGACGCCACCGTGGTATCGGCCGGATGGGCCGGCGCGTACGGCAACCAGGTCGTGCTGAAGCTGTCGGACGGCCACTTCGCCCAGTACGCGCACATGTCGAAGCTCGGCGTGCACGCGGGCCAGAAGGTGCACGCCGGTGACCGGGTCGGCCTGTCCGGCAACACCGGCAACTCGACCGGCCCGCACCTGCACTTCGAGATCCGCACCGCGAACCAGTACGGCGCGGTGATCGACCCGATCAAGTACCTCTCGGCGCACGGCGCGACGAACTTCTGATCGCACCCCTCGCGGGAGGACCGGCCGCCGGGGCCGCCGTCAGGAGGCGGCCGCCCCGGCGGCCGCCGTTTCGCCGGCCGAGATGCCGGACGCTATCTCCAGGGCGAGTTCGACGGCCGCCGCCATCGCCTCCGGGAGGGTGGCCGGCGGGGCCTCGGCGCAGGCCTCGGCGTGCTCGCCGGGCTCGCCGTGGTCCTGCTTGAGCAGGAAGAACGCCGAGTTGATCGAGAAGAGCGCCACGGTGGCGCGCAGCCGCTCCCGGAAGGTCGCGCCCGGGCCCTGGATGAGCCCGATCATCGCCAGCATCCGGTCCTTGAACTCGGAGCCGGCCGCGGAGTCCCGCAGGGCGGGCTGGTTCTCGTGGAAGAAGCGGAGCAGCGGAGCGCGGTCGGCCATGCCGGCGGCGAAGCGCCGGACCAGCTCGTCGCGGACCTCCGGCGACCAGGGCCGGTCGCGGCCCCAGGCGATCGCCTCGTCTATCGGCGCGGCCATGGACTCGACGATGCCGTGGACGATGTCGTCCTTGGTCTTGAAGTGGTAGTACAGCGCGGCCTTGGTGACGCCGAGGCGGTCGGCGATCTCGCGCAGCGAGGTCTTCTCGTACCCCTGTGAGGCGAAGAGTTCCAGGGCCACCTCGATGATGCGCGCTCGGGTGTCGCTGCGGGGGCTCTGGGTCGTACTCATCGCTGGGTGGCCTGCCTCGTGGCTGCGGTGGGTGGCGGTGGCGCTCCGGCTCCGGCGCGCCTCCAGGGTCCATTCTCCCTGTCCGGGGGCGGTCCGCCGAAACCGGCTTGACGTCCGGCTGGGGGACAACTTACCGTGCGACCCGACCGATAACTAGCCGGTCGACAAGTAAGTAAGCCGCGGACCACGCGGCCGAGCCGCTCCCGGGGAGATTCTCGATGTCACACCAGCAGGTAGAAAAAGCTGCGGACGGCCCCGCAGCCGACGCCGCGGGGGCGGTCGACGCCCTCCCCCGCTCGCCGCGCGAGATCCGGTTGGTGATGATCGGCCTCGTCGTCGCGATGCTGCTCGCCATGCTCGACAACCTGATCGTCGGCACCGCGATGCCGACCATCGTCGGTGAGCTCGGCGGCGCCGAGCACCTGTCGTGGGTGGTCACCGCCTACACGCTGGCGACCGCGGCCTCGACCCCCGTCTGGGGCAAGCTCGGCGACATGTTCGGCCGCAAGGGCACCTTCGTCCTGTCGATCGCGATCTTCCTGGCGGGTTCGGCGCTCTCCGGCCTGTCCGGCTCGATGGGCCAGCTGATCGCCTTCCGCGCCGTGCAGGGCCTCGGCGCCGGCGGTCTGATGGTCGGCGTGATGTCGATCATGGGTGCGCTCGTCCCGCCGCGCGACCGCGGCAAGTACCAGGGCATGTTCGCCGCGGTGATGGCGCTCGCCACCATCGGCGGCCCCCTGATCGGCGGCTTCATCACCGACCACCTGAGCTGGCGCTGGACGTTCTATATCAACCTGCCGCTCGGCGTGCTCGCGCTGGCCTTCATCGTGATCACCCTGAAGCTGCCCACCGTCCGCTCCACCGCCCGGATCGACTACCTGGGCGCGCTGCTGCTGACCGTCGGCATCACCTCGCTCGTCCTGGTCACCACCTGGGGCGGCTCGGAGTACGCCTGGGGCTCCAAGCAGATCCTGGGCCTCGGCGCGCTCGGCGTCGCCTCGCTGATCGGCTTCTGTTACGTGGAGCAGCGGGTCGAGGAGCCGATGCTGCCGCTGACGCTCTTCAAGAACCGCAACTTCGCCCTGGTCTCGGTGATCGGCTTCATCGTCGGTTTCGCGATGTTCGGCGCGGTGACCTTCCTGCCGCTCTACCAGCAGACGGTGCAGGGCGCCTCGGCGACCAACTCCGGCCTGCTGCTGATGCCGATGATGTTCGGCATGCTGGTGATCTCGCTGGTGGTCGGCCAGGCCATCACCAAGACCGGCAAGTACCGGATCTACCCGATCATCGGCACCGCGGTGATGGCGGGCGGCTCGCTGCTGCTCTCCACCCTCGGCACCGAGACCAGCCGGTTCACCTCGGCCTGCTGGATGGTCGTGCTGGGCGCCGGCATGGGCTTCCTGATGCAGGTGACCATGCTGGTCGCGCAGAACAGCGTCGAGCTCAAGGACATGGGCGTGGCCTCCTCCACCGCCACGCTGTTCCGCACCATCGGCGGTTCGATCGGTGTGGCGCTCTTCGGTGCGCTCTTCACCCACCAGGTCACCGCGACCATGAAGGAGCGGCTCGGCGGCGCCGGCGGCGCGAAGAGCGCCAACCTCGGCCAGATGGGCCCCGAGGCGCTGCGCAAGCTGCCCGCGCCCGTCCAGGACGCCTACCACCACGCCGTCGCCAACGGCATGCACACGGTGTTCCTCTGGGGTGCCGTGATCAGCCTGGTCGCGGTCGCCGCGGCGGTCTTCCTGCGCGAGGTGCCGCTGCGCAGCGGCGCGGCGCAGAAGCCGGAGACGCAGCTCGAAGCGGTCTGATCCCCGCACGACGACGGGGCCCGCCCGGCACGTGCCGGGCGGGCCCCGTCGTCGTGCGGGGATCAGACCGCTTCGAGCTGCGTCTCCGGCTTCTGCGCCGCGCCGCTGCGCAGCGGCACCTCGCGCAGGAAGACCGCCGCGGCGACCGCGACCAGGCTGATCACGGCACCCCAGAGGAACACCGTGTGCATGCCGTTGGCGACGGCGTGGTGGTAGGCGTCCTGGACGGGCGCGGGCAGCTTGCGCAGCGCCTCGGGGCCCATCTGGCCGAGGTTGGCGCTCTTCGCGCCGCCGGCGCCGCCGAGCCGCTCCTTCATGGTCGCGGTGACCTGGTGGGTGAAGAGCGCACCGAAGAGCGCCACACCGATCGAACCGCCGATGGTGCGGAACAGCGTGGCGGTGGAGGAGGCCACGCCCATGTCCTTGAGCTCGACGCTGTTCTGCGCGACCAGCATGGTCACCTGCATCAGGAAGCCCATGCCGGCGCCCAGCACGACCATCCAGCAGGCCGAGGTGAACCGGCTGGTCTCGGTGCCGAGGGTGGAGAGCAGCAGCGAGCCGCCCGCCATCACCGCGGTGCCGATGATCGGGTAGATCCGGTACTTGCCGGTCTTGGTGATGGCCTGGCCGACCACCAGCGAGATCACCAGCATGCCGAACATCATCGGCATCAGCAGCAGGCCGGAGTTGGTCGCCGAGGCGCCCTGCACCGTCTGCTGGTAGAGCGGCAGGAAGGTCACCGCGCCGAACATCGCGAAACCGACGATGAAGCCGATCACCGAGACCAGGGCGAAGTTGCGGTTCTTGAAGAGCGTCAGCGGCAGCATCGGCTCCTCGACCCGCTGCTCCACGTAACAGAAGCCGATCAGCGAGGCGACGCCGAGCGCGCCGAGGCCCAGGATCTGCTTGGAGCCCCAGGCGTACTCCGAGCCGCCCCAGGTGGTGACCAGGACGAGCGAGGTGATGCCGACGGTCAGCAGCAGCGCGCCCAGGTAGTCGATCCGGGCGGTGGAGCGGACGGTGGGCAGCTTCAGGGTGATCACGATGAAGGCCAGCGCGAGCACGCCGAGCGGCAGGTTGATATAGAACGTCCAGCGCCAGCTCAGGTGGTCGGTGATGAAGCCGCCGATCAGGGGGCCGCCGATGGTGGCGAGCGCCATCACCGCGGCGAACATGCCCTGGTACTTGCCGCGGTCGCGCGGCGGGACGAGCGCACCCATGATCGACATCACGCCGACCATCAGACCGCCGGCGCCGAGGCCCTGCACGGCGCGGAAGGCGATCAGCTGGCCCATCGAGCCGGACAGGCCGGAGAGCGCCGAACCCGCCAGGAAGATCGCGATCGACAGGACGAAGGTGCCCTTGCGGCCGAACATGTCGCCGAGCTTGCCCCAGACGGGGGTCGAGGCCGCGGTCGCCAGCGTGTAGGCGGTGACCACCCACGACAGGTGCTCGGCGCCGCCGAGCTCACCGACGATGGTCGGCATCGCGGTGCCGACGATCAGGTTGTCGAGCATGGCGAGCAGCATCGCGACGACGAGGCCGATCATCACCAACCGGATCTCGCGCGGCGAGCGGGGGAGGGCGTCGACCGCCCCCGCGGCGTCGGCTGCGGGGCCGTCCGCAGCTTTTTCTACCTGCTGGTGTGACATCGAGAATCTCCCCGGGAGCGGCTCGGCCGCGTGGTCCGCGGCTTACTTACTTGTCGACCGGCTAGTTATCGGTCGGGTCGCACGGTAAGTTGTCCCCCAGCCGGACGTCAAGCCGGTTTCGGCGGACCGCCCCCGGACAGGGAGAATGGACCCTGGAGGCGCGCCGGAGCCGGAGCGCCACCGCCACCCACCGCAGCCACGAGGCAGGCCACCCAGCGATGAGTACGACCCAGAGCCCCCGCAGCGACACCCGAGCGCGCATCATCGAGGTGGCCCTGGAACTCTTCGCCTCACAGGGGTACGAGAAGACCTCGCTGCGCGAGATCGCCGACCGCCTCGGCGTCACCAAGGCCGCGCTGTACTACCACTTCAAGACCAAGGACGACATCGTCCACGGCATCGTCGAGTCCATGGCCGCGCCGATAGACGAGGCGATCGCCTGGGGCCGCGACCGGCCCTGGTCGCCGGAGGTCCGCGACGAGCTGGTCCGGCGCTTCGCCGCCGGCATGGCCGACCGCGCTCCGCTGCTCCGCTTCTTCCACGAGAACCAGCCCGCCCTGCGGGACTCCGCGGCCGGCTCCGAGTTCAAGGACCGGATGCTGGCGATGATCGGGCTCATCCAGGGCCCGGGCGCGACCTTCCGGGAGCGGCTGCGCGCCACCGTGGCGCTCTTCTCGATCAACTCGGCGTTCTTCCTGCTCAAGCAGGACCACGGCGAGCCCGGCGAGCACGCCGAGGCCTGCGCCGAGGCCCCGCCGGCCACCCTCCCGGAGGCGATGGCGGCGGCCGTCGAACTCGCCCTGGAGATAGCGTCCGGCATCTCGGCCGGCGAAACGGCGGCCGCCGGGGCGGCCGCCTCCTGACGGCGGCCCCGGCGGCCGGTCCTCCCGCGAGGGGTGCGATCAGAAGTTCGTCGCGCCGTGCGCCGAGAGGTACTTGATCGGGTCGATCACCGCGCCGTACTGGTTCGCGGTGCGGATCTCGAAGTGCAGGTGCGGGCCGGTCGAGTTGCCGGTGTTGCCGGACAGGCCGACCCGGTCACCGGCGTGCACCTTCTGGCCCGCGTGCACGCCGAGCTTCGACATGTGCGCGTACTGGGCGAAGTGGCCGTCCGACAGCTTCAGCACGACCTGGTTGCCGTACGCGCCGGCCCATCCGGCCGATACCACGGTGGCGTCGCCCACCGAGACCAGCGGGGTGCCCGGGCGGACGGCGAAGTCCACACCGGTGTGGAAGCCAGCCGCGTAGCTGTGGTTGGTCTTGTGGTACGGGTTGCTGGTCGGCGCGCCGGGCGCGGGGGAGGACCAGGAGGGCTGCGCCGGGGCCGGCGCCGGGGCGGGCTGGGCCGGCTGCGCCTGCTGCTGCGGCTGGGCCTGCTGGGCGGGCTGCGCCTGCTGCTGCGGCTGGGCCTGCTGGGCGGGCTGCGCCTGCTGCTGCGGCTGGGCGGCGGGCTGGGGCTGCTCGGCCGGCGGCTGGGCGAGGTTGTGCGCCACCGCGACGGAGTCCTGCGAGGAGACCGAGCGCGGCTGCTTGTAGGTGCTCGGCGCGGCCACCTGCACGACCCGGTTCTCCTGCTGCGGCGCGGCGGACGCGGTGAACACCGAGCTGCCCGGCACCGTCGGGTGGACGGTCGTCTGCGCCGCGGCGTGGCCCGGCAGCAGCAGGGCGCCCAGCGCCAGCGCGGCGACGCCGCCCGAGGCCACCTTCGCCCGGTTCCCCAGCACCGGCGAGGCCGCCGCCCGGACACCCGAGAGCGAGCCCGCCGAGGTGCCCGGCAGCCCGCCGTTCAGGGCGCGGGCGGACAGCGAACGGGCGTTGAGCAGGGCCGCGGCGGTGCCGGCGGAGGCCGTGCGGACGATGCGACGGGTGGCGTCGGAGAACGAAGGCATGGTGGCTGGACCTCGCGGAAGGGGGCGGTGCGCAGCGGAGCCGCACGGCTCCCTGGCGGGGACCACTCCGGTGTAGTCGCTCGGCCGGACGTACCCAAACGGTGTGACCTACGACGGTCCGTCGTGCTGGACACCGGGCCTTCGGCGACCGGCCCGTCCCGCCCGGCCGTACCGGCCCCGCCCGCTACTACCCGCGTTCGTACCGGGCCCCTGCCCTGTGACCACTGCCACCCGCGGTACCCCGCCCCGCGGCCGCCAATCGTGACGCCCCTCACGGCCCGCGCCGGCCGCGCGTCCGGGCGGTCACGCACGGTCCCGAGGGGTCGTGGGTGGAGCGGTACGGGCACATTTCCGTCGTTCTCGTGCCGACCGGTCGCGCCGACCGGGACGGCGGGCACGAGTCCGGGCGAAGATCTGACCGTGAACGAGGAACTCCAGCAGCGGCGGTACGCCGCATTCCGGTCCTGCGGCCGGCTGCTCTCGGGCAGCCGACCGGTCAGCCTGCGCGAGCGGATGGCGTCGCTCGCCGCCGAAGCGGAAGGGGTCCACGACCTTGACGAGCGGCCCGACGTGTACGGGGACGGGGTGGTCCGCGCCCTGGAGCGGCGGGTGGCGGCCCTGCTGGGCCGGGAGGCCGCCGTCTACTTCCCGACCGGCACCATGGCGCAGCAGGTGGCCCTGCGGTACTGGGCGGAGCGCACCGGCAGCCCGATGGTGGCGATGCACCCGCTCGCCCACCCGGAGCTGCACGAGCGGCGGGCCCTCACCCGGCTCACCGGCCTGCACGCCGTCTGGCCGACCACCGCACCGCGGCTGCCCACCCCCGCCGAACTCCGCACCTGTGAGGAGCGGTTCGGCACCCTGATGGTGGAACTCCCGCTGCGCGACGCCGGGTTCGTGCTGCCCGCCTGGGAGCAGCTGGTGGAGACGGTCGCCGCCGCCCGCGAACTCGGCGCCCGGGTGCACCTCGACGGCGCCCGGCTCTGGGAGTCCACCGTCCACCTCGGGCACCCGCTGCCGGAGATCGCCGCGCTGGCGGACTCGGTGTACGTCTCCTGCTACAAGTCGCTGGGCGGCCTCAGCGGCGCCCTGCTGGCCGGTGGCGAGGCCTTCGCCCGGGAGGCCCGGGTGTGGCAGCACCGGTACGGCGGGAAGCTCTTCCAGCAGTGGCCCGCGGCGCTCTCCGCGCTCGTCGGGCTGGAGCGCGAACTCCCGCGCCTGCCGCGGTACGTGGCGCACGCCAGGACGGTCGCCGCGGCCCTGGCCGAGGTGCCCGGCGCCCGGATCGACCCGTTGCCGCCGCACACCCACCAGTTCCGGCTCTGGCTGCCGCACACCGCGGACGCCCTCACCGAGGCCACCCTGCGGCTCGCGGAGGAGCAGGGCATCGCGCTGTTCCACTACTGGGACGAGCCGGGGGCGCCCGGCCTCGCGATGACCGAGGTGACGGTGGGCGCCGCCGCCCTGGAGTGGACGTCCGAGGACGTGGGCAAGGCGATGGCGGCCCTGCTGGCACTGCTCTGACGCCACGGGCCGGAACGCACGTCGGCCCGGTTCCTCCCGCCGGAGGAACCGGGCCGACGCAGTGTCAACTGTCAGTACCCGAGGGTGCCGATCAGAAGGACGGGCGGACCATCAGGATGGTCTCCAGCTTGTTGGAGCTGTTCCACAGCACGTCGATCGCGGTGTGGGTGTCCGGCACCTTCACGCTGGAGTACGGGGTCTTCTCGTCCCAGTACTTCTTGGTGTGGTCGTTGAAGGTGGTGACGCCGGCCGCGCTCGGGATCTTGGTGAGCACGTCGGCACGGTGCAGCTGCAGGCCGTCGGTGCGCTCGAACCCGAAGGGCGAGTCGTAACCCTGGATGCGCGGGCGCATCAGGGTGCCGTCGGCCCAGGAGATCGGGGTCGGGTGCGAGTCGACCGGCAGGATCAGGCCGGAGCCCGGGTGGTCGGTCACGTTGTTGTCGGACTGCGAGGTGTCCCACAGCCAGATCAGGATGCCGTTCTGGTTCTGGTAGTGGTCCACCCAGTCCGGGCGGGCCGCGGAACCGAACACGTACGGACCGGTCTTCAGCGTGGTGTCGTAGGACACGTACTGACGGTTCTCGACGATGTAGTGCTGGGCGTACTCCTTGGAGAACTTGCCCGTGATCCGCGAGAAGCCGGTGGCGGTCCAGCCGTTGTCACCCTGCTCCGCGTCGTCGCTGAACAGCGCGGCACCGTCGGCGTTGACCGCGATGTTGTCCAGCGCGAGGCCCTTCATGTGCAGGCCGCCGTCGGTGGTGTAGTGGAAGCGGACCTTGACGGCCTTGCCGGCGTAGGCGTTCAGCGAGTAGGACAGGTCGCCCCACTTGCCGCCCGAGTTGCCGGTGAGGCCCGGCGCGTCGGCGCCGTCCTTCTGCAGCGGGGTGCCGTTGAAGGTGCCGTCGATGGCCGTCCAGTGGGCGCCGCCGTCGGTGGAGACCTCGGCGTAGCCGTAGTCGTAGTCCTGCTCGATGTCGTACCAGGCCTTGGCGGTCAGCGTCGCCGAGGTCTTGCCGGTCAGGTCGACATCACGCACCAGCGAGACGTTCAGGTCGTCCGCGCTGCCGCTCCACCACTCGTTCGCACCCGCGAACGGGGTGTTGATCTCGGTGGTGACCGTCTTGTTCGGAAGGTCGACCACGACGGCCTGCGGGCGCTTGCTGTTGTACTCCGCCGGACCGGTCCAGTGGAAGGACAGCTTGTTGGCGCTGGCCTTGTCGTAGTTCAGCCAGCCGAGCTGCAGCTTGCTCCAGGCGTCGAGGTCGCCCGGCTTGTCGCCGATCGACGACTTGCCGTCGCCCAGCCAGGAACCGGAGGACATCAGCGACCAGAAGCCGACCGAGTTGTCGTCCTTGCCCGTGGTGTCGTACAGGTCCGGCAGACCGAGGTCGTGGCCGTACTCGTGGGCGAAGACACCGAGGCCGCCGTTCTCGGGCTGCATGGTGTAGTCGCCGACCCAGAGGCCGCTGGTGCCGACCGGGGTGCCACCGAGCTTGTTGTTGTCCGGGCCGGTCTTGCCGGCCTGGGCGCCGTAGACGTAGCTGCGGTGGGCCCAGAGCGCGTCGGTGCCCTGGACGCCGCCGCCGGCGGACTGGTCCTCACCGGCGTGCACGATCTGGAAGTGGTCGATGTAACCGTCGGGCTCGTTGAAGTTGCCGTCGTGGTCGTAGTCGTACCGGTCCCACTGGTCGTACTGCGCGATGGTGGCCTTGATCTGCTCGTCCGTCTGGCCCTTGGCCTTCTGGTCGGCGACCCAGGCGTTGATGCCGTCGCGGATCAGGTCCTGCGCGTTGTTGCAGACGTGCTGGCCGCAGTAGTCCGAGCCGTAACGGGCCTCGTTCCACGGCACCTTCACCCAGTCGGTGACCTGGCCGTCGACCGAGTAGCGGCCCGAGGACTGCTTCTCGTAGAAGGTCTTCAGCGAGTCGCCGGTCTTGGAGAAGTACATGTCCTGGTAGTGCGCCTGGTTGTAATCGGCCTGCCAGGCGGTCGAGTTGTCCTTCGACCGGTCGGGCTGGGCGATCATGTTGTGCGCCGGGCCGGGCTGGCCGCCGTACTTGACCTTGCCGTCCGGGGTGGTGGTGGTGTTGTCCACCTGGTCGCCGAAGTCGACGAGGATGGTGAAGATCTTGTCCGTGCGCTCACGGGCCAGCTCGACGTACTTGTCGCGGCCCAGCTTCACGGAGGTGCTGCTGCCGTGCTTCTCGACCTTGGCGGTGCCCGCCAGGAGCTGCTCGGTGGCGGCCTTCTGCTCGGCCTCGACCTTGGCGGTCAGCGGGCCCGGCAGGTCGTGGTCGACCTTGAGCGCCTGCGCATCGGCAGGGTCGTGCGAGACAGGGGCCGGCGTGGCGGCGGTGGCCGTCCCGGGCAGCAGGCCCGTGCCGAGCGCGGCCGTGACCGCGATGGCAGCAGTGGCCGCAGCGGCCCTCTTGGATATCTTCAACGTGGTGACGTCCTCCCCTTGCCGGCTCGGCTCTTGGCCCGCCGGCGAACCAATGAAAGACAGGTGGACGACATTTGATCCAAGCCCAGGTCAAAAAGAAAGACCTTGACCATGCATGATCACAACGCTATCCTCCGGCAGCCGTGATCAACTGATGGGCAGTCAAGAGTAAAGCGGGGCCCGCAGTTGGGGCATCCATCGCACCCGCACGAGCGGCACGACGCCCCGCCGGAGGCTCCGGCGGGGCGAAATCACAGGTTATGGATGTCTAAACAGTTTTAAAACTGAAAAGGACTCGGCCCCGACGTTCCGTCGGGGCCGAGTCCTTTTACGTACGACCGGTTACTTGGTCAGGTCCGGTCCGGAGGTCGAGACCGCGGCCGCCGGGGTGTCGGCCACCGGGGACTTCTCCTCGCCGCGGAAGGTGAACTTCGCTTCCTTGCCCTCGCCCTCGGTGCCGACGACCACGATGTGGCCGGCGCGCAGCTCGCCGAAGAGGATCTTCTCGGACAGGTGGTCCTCGATCTCGCGCTGGATCGTCCGGCGCAGCGGACGGGCGCCCAGGATCGGGTCGTAGCCCTTCTTCGCCAGCAGCTTCTTGGCCTCGACGCTGAGTTCGAGACCCATGTCGCGGTCCTTCAGACGCTGGTCCACCTTGGCGATCATGAGGTCGACGATCTGGATGATGTCGTCCTCGGACAGCTGGTGGAAGACCACGATGTCGTCGACGCGGTTCAGGAACTCCGGCCGGAAGTGCTGCTTGAGCTCCTCGCTGACCTTGGCCTTCATCCGCTCGTACCCGCTCTGGGCGTCACCCGTGGCCGCGAAGCCCAGGTTGAAGCCCTTGGAGATGTCCCGGGTGCCGAGGTTGGTGGTCATGATGATGACCGTGTTCTTGAAGTCGACCACGCGGCCCTGGGAGTCGGTCAGGCGGCCGTCCTCCAGGATCTGCAGCAGCGAGTTGAAGATGTCCGGGTGGGCCTTCTCCACCTCGTCGAAGAGGACGACGGAGAAGGGCTTGCGGCGCACCTTCTCGGTCAGCTGGCCGCCCTCCTCGTAGCCCACGTAGCCGGGCGGGGAGCCGAACAGCCGGGAGACCGTGTGCTTCTCCGAGAACTCCGACATGTCGAGTGCGATCAGCGCGTCCTCGTCGCCGAAGAGGAACTCCGCCAGCGTCTTGGACAGCTCCGTCTTACCGACACCGGACGGACCGGCGAAGATGAACGAGCCGCCGGGGCGCTTCGGGTCCTTGAGGCCCGCACGGGTGCGCCGGATGGCCTGGGAGAGCGCCTTGATGGCGTCCTTCTGGCCGATGACGCGCTTGTGCAGCTCGTCCTCCATGCGCAGCAGGCGGGAGGACTCCTCCTCGGTCAGCTTGAAGACCGGGATGCCGGTGGCGGTGGCCAGGACCTCGGCGATGAGCTCCTCGTCCACCTCGGCGACGACGTCCATGTCGCCGGCCTTCCACTCCTTCTCCCGCTTGGCCTTCGCGGTGAGCAGCTGCTTCTCGTCGTCGCGCAGCGAGGCGGCCTTCTCGAAGTCCTGCGCGTCGATCGCGCTCTCCTTCTCGCGGCGGACCTCGGCGATCTTCTCGTCGAACTCGCGCAGGTCCGGCGGCGCGGTCATCCGGCGGATGCGCATCCGGGAGCCGGCCTCGTCGATCAGGTCGATCGCCTTGTCCGGCAGGAAGCGGTCCGAGATGTACCGGTCGGCCAGGGTGGCGGCGGCGACCAGGGCGGCGTCGGTGATCGAGACGCGGTGGTGCGCCTCGTACCGGTCGCGCAGGCCCTTGAGGATCTCGATGGTGTGCGGCAGCGACGGCTCGGCGACCTGGATCGGCTGGAAGCGGCGCTCCAGCGCGGCGTCCTTCTCCAGGTGCTTGCGGTACTCGTCGAGCGTGGTGGCACCGATGGTCTGCAGCTCGCCGCGGGCCAGCATCGGCTTGAGGATGCTGGCGGCGTCGATCGCGCCCTCGGCGGCGCCCGCACCGACCAGGGTGTGCAGCTCGTCGATGAACAGGATGATGTCGCCGCGGGTGCGGATCTCCTTGAGCACCTTCTTCAGGCGCTCCTCGAAGTCACCGCGGTACCGGGAGCCGGCGACCAGGGCGCCGAGGTCCAGGGTGTAGAGCTGCTTGTCCTTGAGGGTCTCCGGGACCTCGCCCTTGACGATCGCCTGGGCCAGGCCCTCGACGACGGCGGTCTTGCCGACGCCGGGCTCGCCGATCAGCACGGGGTTGTTCTTGGTGCGGCGGGACAGCACCTGCATGACCCGCTCGATCTCCTTCTCGCGCCCGATCACCGGGTCGAGCTTGGCCTCGCGGGCGGCCTGCGTCAGGTTGCGGCCGAACTGGTCGAGGACCAGCGAGGTGGAGGGAGTGCCCTCGGCGGGGCCGCCGGCGCCCGCCGACTCCTTGCCGCCGCCGGAGTAACCGGAGAGCAGCTGGATGACCTGCTGCCGGACCCGGTTCAGATCGGCGCCCAGCTTCACCAGGACCTGGGCGGCGACGCCCTCGCCCTCGCGGATCAGGCCGAGCAGGATGTGCTCGGTGCCGATGTAGTTGTGGCCGAGCTGAAGGGCCTCGCGGAGCGACAGCTCCAGGACCTTCTTCGCCCGGGGGGTGAAGGGGATGTGGCCGGACGGGGCCTGCTGCCCCTGGCCGATGATCTCCTCGACCTGCTGCCGGACCGCCTCGAGCGAGATCCCGAGGCTCTCCAGGGCCTTGGCGGCGACACCCTCACCCTCGTGGATCAGACCCAGGAGGATGTGCTCGGTGCCGATGTAGTTGTGGTTGAGCATCCGGGCTTCTTCCTGAGCCAGGACGACAACCCGCCGCGCGCGGTCGGTGAACCTTTCGAACATCGTTTTCGCTCCTCAGAGCGGTCGGCCAGTTCGGGGTCCGTCCCCGCCCTGTCCTTCCGCATGCTAGTCCCGCTCAGCGGCGCGGCCCACGGACAACCCCACTCGCGTGGGGACATCATGCTGCGCGACCAGCCGACACCATTCCCAACCTGATGCTGGGAGACGGTGTTCCCACAGAGGGCCCCGATGCACCTGATGGCCGCTACGCCATCGGCGAACAGAGGCTCCGGCTGAGGGGACGGCCGGCCGCGCGAACTGCCCGGTCGGGGCCCTGCGACCCCGCCCACCTGCATTCATACCCGGTCTCGGGGTGAGATTCGCGCTGTTTCCCCGGTGGCGCTGTTCGCCTGGCGAGAAGTCCGGCCCCCGGAGCGCCGGTCGGCGCGGCGGGAGTGACGGCGCATCAACGGTCCGGCGCCGGCTCCACCGTCCGGCGTCGGCCGATCGGGCCCGGGGGTGCGCCGGTCGGACGCTTCCCGCAGGGCCGTTCCGCTTCCTCCAGCGTTGCACAGCCCGGTGCCGTCCCGCTGCCCGTCATCGGACCGGCCGATCATGCACCTGCCATGACAACGGGCGGACGACCGCGGCGCGACCCCGGCCGACCGGGCCCGGCCGGCTCCGGGGCGCGCGCCCCGGGCCCGGCCGCACGGCCACCGGTCAGGACGCGTGCGCCTTGTCGTACTTCGCCTTGATGTCGCTCGGCACGCGACCGCGGTCGTTGATCTCCAGGCCCTGCTCCTTGGCCCAGCTGCGGATCTTCGCGGTGTCCGGGCCGGCGGCGGACGAACGACCCGCGCCGCGACCGGCACCGCTGCTGCGGCGCGCCCCCGCGATGCGGCCGCTCTGCTTGCGGCCCTTGTCCACGTACGGCGCCAGCAGATCGCGGAGCTTCTCCGCGTTGGCGCTCTTCAGGTCGATCTCGTAGGCAACGCCGTCCAGCGCGAACATCACCGTCTCGTCCGCGGAGCCGCCGTCGAGATCGTCTTCAAGAATGACCTGCACCCTCTGTGCCACGGGCTTCCCTTTCCGAGTAAACGAGCCATTGCCTAGGCAAAGGAAACCGCCTTTTCCCGGAAAACTCAAACCCCTACCCGATCGGGATGCGTCCCGCAAGGCTCACAAGGGCGCGCTCAGAGGCGCAGGAGCATGCGCGAGTTGCCCAGGGTGTTGGGCTTCACCCGCTCCAGGTCCAGGAACTCCGCGACTCCTTCGTCGTACGAGCGCAGGAGTTCTTCATAGACTTCCGTGGCCACGGCCGCCGGGTCTGACGTACGATCGTCGGTTTCCCCGATCTCGACGAAACCGTGTTTCGCGAAGAACGCCACCTCGAACGTCAAGCAGAAAATCCGACGGACGCCGAGCCAGCGCGCGGTCTGCAGCAGCTTCTCCAGCAGGAGGTGTCCGAGGCCCAGGCCCTTGCAGGAGGGGTGCACCGCCAGCGTGCGGACCTCCGCCAGGTCCTCCCACATGACGTGCAGCGCACCGCAGGCGACCACCGTGCCGGTGTCGTCGCGCTCGGCCACCCAGAACTCCTGAACGGATTCGAACAGGGTGACCGTGGGCTTGTCGAGCAGAATGCCGTCGCGCGAGTAGGCGTCGATGAGTGCCCGTACTGCCCGCACATCGGTGGTCCGCGCCCGGCGGATGGTGACCTCCATGCCGGGACGTTATCGTGCCGCGCCGCCGCCGGTCTCCCCGGTGCCCCGTTCCGTCCCGGGCCGCGGCGGTTCCGCGGGAAGGACGGCGGCCACCCGCAGGGCGTCCCGCAGCGCCTCGCGCTGCTCCGGCGACATCAGTCCGAAGAAGTGCACCAGCGCCGCCGCCGGATTGTCGCTCGTCGCCCAGGCGTCGTTCATCAGCGCCGCGGTGTACGCCTCGCGCGAGGAGACCGGCTCATATCGATACGCCCGGCCGACCTGTTCCCGCCGGAGCCAGCCCTTTCTGTACAGCTTGTCGAGCACCGTCATCACGGTGGTGTACGCGATATCGCGTTCCGTCCGCAGATCCTGCAGAACCTCGCGAACCGTGACCGGGCGGTTCCACTGCCAGACCCTGGTCATGATGTCGTTCTCGAGTTCTCCGAGTTGCCGCACCATAGTCCGGCCAGGATAGGAACTGATTCGGACAAAATCGGCGATTCGGCAAGCAGACCGGCGCGCCGCCACCCCCTTGGCGGGGGCGGCGGCGCGCCGGTGTGCGTGTCGAACGGGCCCGCCGAGGCTATTCCGCGGCGCGAGGGGCCGCGGCGGCCATCGCGTCGGCGGCGGCGTCCTCCTTGGCCTTCTGGGCGCCGCCCTGGCTGCGGATGATCGCCCGCACCAGGAAGCCGAAGCCGATCGCCATGACCAGCGGCGGCACGATCGCGCTGACGTAGTCCATCAGGTCACTCCTCTTCTGCTTCTGCGTCGTCCGCAGCGGCGGCGCCGCTGCTGCTCCTGGTCTCTGCCCCACTTCGCTGATCGGGCCGCACCAGCGGGAAGAGCACCGTCTCGCGGATGTTCTTGCCGGTGAGCAGCATGATCAGACGGTCCACGCCGAGACCGAGGCCGCCGGTGGGCGGCATCGCGTACTCCAGGGCGCGCAGGAAGTCCTCGTCCAGCTGCATCGCCTCGACGTCGCCGCCGGCCGCCAGCAGCGACTGGGCGGTCAGGCGGGCGCGCTGCTCGACCGGGTCGATCAGCTCGGAGTAGGCGGTGCCGATCTCGGTGCCGAAGATCACCAGGTCCCACTTCTCCGCGACGCCGGCGACCGAGCGGTGCTGGCGGGTCAGCGGGGAGACCTCGGTCGGGTAGTCCCGGATGAAGGTCGGCCGGATCGCGTGGTGCTCCAGCAGCCGCTCGATCATCTCCAGGACGATCTGGCCGTGGCCCCACTCCTTCTCCCACGGCACGCCGGCGCCGTCGGCGAGCGCGCGGAGCTCCTCGACGGAGGTCTCCGGGGTGATCTCGGTGCCGAGGCGGGCGGAGATGCCCGGGTACACCGAGACCTCCTCCCACGGCTCGGCCAGGTCGATCTCGTGCTCCTCGCCGTCCGGGCCGAGGCCGCGGACCACGGTGGTGCCGAGGGCGTCCCGGGCGGCGTTGACGACGATCGCGCGGATCAGCTCGGCCTGGGTGTCGTAGTCGCCGTACGCCTCGTACGACTCCAGGGCGGTGAACTCCGGGTTGTGGGTCGCGTCGGCGCCCTCGTTGCGGAAGTTCCGGTTGATCTCGAAGACCTTCTCGGCGCCGCCGACCACCAGGCGCTTGAGGTAGAGCTCGGTCGCGATGCGCAGGTAGAGCTCGATGTCGTACGCGTTGATGTGGGTCTTGAACGGACGCGCGTTGGCGCCGCCGTGGATCGGCTGCAGCATCGGCGTCTCGACCTCGAGGTAGCCGCGGTCCTCGTAGGTGCGGCGGATCGAGCGGATCACCTTGGTGCGCAGCTGGAGCATCTCGCGCGCCTCGGGGTTCACGATGAGGTCCACGTACCGCTGGCGGACCCGGGCCTCCGGGTCGGTCAGGCCCTTGTGCTTGTCCGGCAGCGGGCGCAGGCACTTGGCGGTGAGCTCCCACCGGTCGACCATGACGCTCAGCTCGCCGCGGCGGGAGGTGATGACCTCGCCCTCCACGCCGACCTGGTCGCCGAGGTCGATGTCGGACTTCCAGGCCGCCAGCCGCTCCTCGCCCAGCTTGTCCAGCGAGAGCATCACCTGCAGGTCGCCCGAGCCGTCGCGCAGGGTGGCGAAGCAGAGCTTGCCGCCGGTGCGGGCCAGGATGACGCGGCCGGTGATGCCGACCCGCTCGCCGGTCGCGGTGTCCGCGGCCAGGTCGGGGTGCTTGGCACGGAGGTCGGCGATGGTCGTGGTGCGGGGGAAGCCGACCGGGTAGGGGTCGATTCCGGCCGCCCGGAGCCGGTCCAGCTTCTCGCGCCGGATGCGCATCTGCTCGGGGAGGTCGTCGGCCTGGGGCACGGTGGTCTGATCGCTCACCCCACAAGGGTAGCCACCGCCGGGCCGCGCTCCCGCACGGGTTTCGCGCGGCGGCCCCGGAGCGCCGCGGAGGCGCTCCGGGGCCGCCGACGCGGAGGGGGGTGTTACTGGTGGGCGCCCTTGCGGCGGCGCGTGGCCAGGAACACCGCGCCGCCGATCAGCACCGCGCCGGTGCCGGCCGCGGCGATGGTGCCGAGCCCGGACGCGCCGGTGAACGCGAGGGCACCTCCGCCGGACGAGGCCGAGCCCGCACCCGCACCCGCACCCGCGCTCTGCGAGGCCGAGGCCGAGGCGGACGGCGAGGCGTGGGTGGAGGGCGAGGCGCTGCCGGTCGGCGTGCTGGGCGAGGCGGAGGCGCTCGGGGAGGCACCCGGGGTGGGCACGGAGCCGTCGGCCTTGGTCCCGAGCGTCACCCGGGTCAGGTCGTTGCCCGGGTTGTGGTCCCACGGCATGACGGCGGAGGGGTGGCCGGGCTCGACGGAGCTCCGGGTGTTCTGCAGCGAGACCACCGCGACCGGGTCTGCGGCGGTGACCTTCAGGTCGAAGTCGTACGTCTTCTGGAAGCCGGCGGGCACGTCCGACGGTGCGTCGCAGGCCCACTTGACGGGGTTCTTGACCTCCTGGCCGTTCTCCCAGCGGACGGCGCTGCAGCCCGCGGGCTCCTTGGCCACGGTGACGCCCTTGGGGAACACCACGAGGACGTTCGGCGCGGCCTCGCCGCCGCTGCGGTCGTAGAGGTGTCCCGGGCCGCTGTTGCGCAGCCCGACCGTGAGCTTCCCCTGGTGGCCGTCGGCACCCGGCTTCCACGCGCCGATGGCCGAGAAGTCGGCGGTGTTGTCCACGTCCAGCGCGATCGACACCATGTTCTCGGCGTACTGCGTGGCGTTCGGCGGACCGGGCTTCGTGTCGTCCGACTCGGGCTTGCCGGCGGTGAGCCGCTTGCCGGCGGGGCCGTGCACGAAGGTCATGCTCTTGCGGTACCAGGCGGTGTCCTCGCCCTCGCCGGGGAGCACCGCGACGTCGATGTAGCTGTGCAGGGCGCTGCTGTCGACGCCGAACTTCATCGGGTCGATCGTCACCGTCTCACCGGGGGCGACCGAGGTGTTGACGGTGCAGATCGCCACTTCGTAGGAAGGGGCCTGGCTGCCCGCGCCGGTGGCGTAGTCGCAGTTGGCGAACTGTCGTTCGGGCTTCACCCCGGCGATCCCGCTGAGGACGAGGACCAGTCGGCCGCTGGGGAGCGAGCCCTGGTTCACCACCTGGACGGACGGGGTGATCGTCGAGCCGGGCTTCACGCCCGTCAGCTGCTCCTTGGTCTTCACCCGCAGGTCCGGCCCGCCGACCGAGACGCTCACGTCGGCGCTGACCGTCCCGGCGTCGGTGGTCTCCGTGACCTTGAGGTGGCCGGTCTTGCCGAGCTCGGCGCCCTTGAGGGCGGTGAGCTGCGGGTTGATCTGCTGGTTGAGCCTGCCGTCCTGCGAGTAGAAGGTGCCCTTGCAGGTGGTCACGGCGCCCTGGACGGTGCAGGCGGCGTTGCCGAGTTCCGGGGCGAACTCCGCCAGGCCGGCCAGGCCGCTCGCGTCGAACGTGTACGTGATGTCGTGCGAACCGGTCTTCACGGTGCCGGTCAGGTTCAGCGTGACGTGCTTCGCCACCGGGTCGCCGCTCGCGGGCGCCGGGACGAGGGACACCGCTGTCGGAGCGTCGAGCACGAGGTCGGCGGCGAATGCCGGCGCGGCGGCGGAGCCGCCGAGTGCGACGGCTGCGACGGCCGTCGCCAGGGCAAGGGCGCGTGTGCGTCCGATGCGCATTTTCCCCCCAGGGTCTTCGGTTTTGCGTGTGGCGCAGACCCTAGGGCGGCCCCGGGGGAGTCACGGGCAGATGAATCGGACAGTTCGGGACGTGACCGTTCGTACCGGCAGCGAGTGTTGTCGATCTGTGACCGAAATTCCCCCGGGCCCATTGCAGAGTCGACACATCGACGCGCGGCGGGGCCCCCGCCGAACGGGGGTGCCTCAGCCGGTGCCGGTGGCGAGCTCGGCCTCCTCGTCGTCCGGCGCGGGCGGCTGGGACTGCGGCCTGGACTTGGGGCGGCGGCCGAAGAGCTCGGCGGGGGTGGGCATCCTGCGGGGCTGCGGCTGCTCGCCGTGGGCCGGGGGCCTGGGGGTGCTGCTCATCGGAACGCGTCCTCCAAGGGTCGGGGCGGGCAGGGGTTCGCACGCCGGGCTCGGTACGGCCATCAGATGGCGCTGGCCGGAGGCGAACGACAGCCGCTCGCGGACCTCGGCCTCCGCCATCGCGTGGCAGCGGCCGGCCAGCCGGGAGCGCCGGGCGTGCTCGGCGGGGCCGCACGGCTGCCGGGAGAGCGAGCGGAGCGCCGACAGGTCCTCGGGGGTGGGGAGGTAGCCGTCCGACACGGCCTCCTCCAGCCGTTCCAGGTAGCCGCGGGCGCCGCCGGGCAGCGCGGACCGGTAGCGGGCCAGGTCGGCCAGCAGGAAGCTGCGCAGCCGGCCGCCCTCCCGGACGGCCTCGTCGATGGACTCGGTGAGGCGCAGCGCGTC
Source organism: Kitasatospora arboriphila (assembly GCF_039528095.1). Lineage (NCBI taxonomy): Bacteria > Bacillati > Actinomycetota > Actinomycetes > Kitasatosporales > Streptomycetaceae > Kitasatospora > Kitasatospora arboriphila. The sequence continues at coordinate 17,108 of NZ_BAAALD010000042.1, read as the reverse complement.
CTGGACGTCCTCCGCCCACAGCGCGCCGGACGGTCCGGGTAGGTGCAGCCGGTCGTCGGGGAGGGCCGGGTAGAGGGCTTGGGCAAGGGCGCGGCGCAGCACGCGGACTTCGTCGGCGCTGAAAGCCATGCCGCCCCGCGATCCGTGTGGCGTAGGCATGAGGTGACAGTACGTGGCGTACGTCCGATTTCGGGCGATTGGCGCCGCAGTTGTCCCGATTGGCGTATCTGCCGCTGATCCGACGTGACGACGGCCGGCCCCGTGGGGCCGACCGTCCGTCAGCGGGCTTGGCGGGAATGCCCGTTCACGCCTTGTTGCGCTCCCAGACCAGCCGCAGGCCGATCAGGGTGAGCCAGGGCTCGTGCACGTCGACGGTCTCGGCCTCGCCGAGGACCAGCGGGGCCAGGCCGCCGGTGGCGATCACCTGGACGTCGTCCGGGTCCTTGGAGAGCTCCCGGGCCATCCGGTTGACCAGGCCGTCGACCTGCCCGGCGAAGCCGTACAGGATGCCGGACTGCATCCCTTCAACGGTGTTCTTGCCGATGACGTTGCGGGGGCGGGCCAACTCGATCTTGCGCAGCTGCGCGCCGCGCAGGCCCAGCGCCTCCACCGAGATCTCGATGCCGGGCGCGATCGCGCCGCCCACGTAGTCGCCGCGGGCGTTCACCGCGTCGAAGGTGGTGGCGGTGCCGAAGTCCACCACGATGCACGGGCCGCCGTAGAGGTGGTTGGCGGCCAGTGCGTTCACGATCCGGTCGGCGCCGACCTCCTTGGGGTTGTCCATCAGGACGTGCACCCCGGTCTTCACCCCCGGCTCCACGATCACCGCGGGCACGTCGCCGTAGTAACGGCGCGTCACCTCGCGGAGCTCGTGGAGCACGGCGGGCACGGACGAGCAGATCGACAGCCCCGCCACCTTGTCCTCGGCGGACACGATGGGGTGGGCACCCATCAGGCCCTGCATCAGCACCGCCAGCTCGTCCGCGGTGCGCCGCGGGTCGGTGGAGATCCGCCAGTGTTCGACGATGTCCTCACCGTCGAACAGGCCGAGCGTGGTCTGGGTGTTGCCGACGTCGATGGTGAGGAGCACGGGATGGCTTTCTGTTGAGGCGGAGTCAGGCGCGGAGGTCCAGGCCGATGTCGAGGATCGGCGAAGAGTGCGTCAGGGCCCCGACGGCCAGGTAGTCGACACCAGTCTCGGCGACCTCGCGGGCGGTGGCCAGGGTCAGTCCGCCGGACGCCTCCAGCTTCGCCCGGCCGGCCACCAGGGCGACGGCCTCCTTGAGCTGCGGCACGGTGAAGTTGTCGAGCAGGACCAGGTCCGCCCCGGCCTCCAGCACCGGCGCGATCTGCTCCAGGGTGTCCACCTCCACCTCGACGGGGAGGTCCGGGTACGCCGCCCGCACCGCGCGGAACGCCTCCGCGACGCCGCCGGCCGCCACCACGTGGTTGTCCTTCACCAGCGCGGCGTCGGACAGCGCCATCCGGTGGTTGGCGCCGCCGCCGCAGCGGACGGCGAACTTCTCCAGCGCCCGCAGGCCCGGGGTGGTCTTGCGGGTGTCGCGGACGACCGCGCCGGTGCCCTCCAGGGCGTCCGCCCAGGCCCGGGTCGCGGTGGCGATGCCGGACAGGTGGCAGAGCAGGTTCAGCGCGCTGCGCTCGGCGGTCAGCAGGTCGCGGGTGCGGCTGCGCACCGAGAGCAGCACCTGGCCGGCCTCGACCCGGGCGCCGTCCTCGACGTGCCGCTCGACCTCGAACTCCTCCTCGCAGACCAGCGAGACGACGGCCTCGGCCACCCGCAGGCCGGCGACCACGCCGGCCGAGCGGGCGGTGAAGTCGGCGGTGGCGACGGCGTCCGCGGGGACGGTCGCCACCGAGGTGACGTCCTCGCCGCCGGCCAGGTCCTCGCCGAGCGCGAGCATCGCGACGTCCTCGACCTCGACCGGGTCCAGGCCGGCCTCCTCCAGCAGTGCCGCCAGCGCCGGGTCCAGCCCGGTCTCGTACGCCTCGCCCTCGCCGCAGGCGCAGCCGTCGCCGCAGCCGCCGGAGGCGAGCGGAAGTTCGTCGTGGGTCATCGTGGTGCTCCTAGGTGATCGGCCGGGTGCGCCGGGGACGGTGTCACGCCCGGACGCTCGGGTGTCCGTCGGCGTCGAGGGTGGTGACCAGGTGGTGCTGCCAGCGGGCGTCGTCGCGGTCGGGGAAGTCCTCGCGCCAGTGGCAGCCGCGGGTCTCCTCGCGGCGGGCCGCGGCGGCGACCAGTGCGGTGGCGACCAGGTGCAGGTTGGCGGCCTCCCAGGTCTCCACCCGGGGGTCGGCCGGCTTGCCCTCGTCCAGGTAGGCGGAGGCCTCCCGGGCGAGGACGGTGAGGCCCTCGGCGGTGGCGGCCATCGACCCGGCCGAGCGCAGCACGCCGGCCCCGCGGGACATCAGCCGCTGGATCTCGGCGCGCGCCTCGGGGGCGAGCAGCGGCACGGTGCTGGCCTCCAGGGCGGCGGCGACGTCGACGGCCCGCTCGGGCAGGTCGCCGGCGGCGTGCCGGGCGGCCAGGTCGGCGGCGATCCGCTCGGCGAAGACCAGGCCCTCCAGCAGGGAGTTGGAGGCGAGCCGGTTGGCGCCGTGCACACCGGTGCAGGCGACCTCGCCGCAGGCGTACAGGCCGGGCACCGTGGTGCGGCCGGCCGGGTCGGTGCGCACGCCGCCGGAGGCGTAGTGGGCGGCGGGGGCGACCGGGATCAGGTCGGTGACCGGGTCGATGCCGTGGGCCCGGCAGGAGGCGAGGATGGTCGGGAAGCGGTGCTCCCACATCTCGGCGCCGAAGTGCCGGCCGTCCAGGTACATGCGGTCGGTGCCGCGCAGCTGCATCTGCCGGGTGATCGCCTTGGCGACGATGTCGCGCGGGGCGAGCTCGGCGAGTTCGTGCTGCCCGAGCATGAAGCGCTCGCCGGAGGCGTCGACCAGGTGCGCGCCCTCGCCGCGGACAGCCTCGGAGACCAGCGGCTGCTGGCCCTCGGCGTCGGCCCCGAGCCAGAGCACGGTCGGGTGGAACTGGACGAACTCCAGGTCGGCGACCTCGGCCCCGGCGCGCAGCGCGAGGGCGACGCCGTCGCCGGTGGAGACCGCCGGGTTGGTGGTCGCGGAGAAGACCTGGCCCATGCCGCCGGTGGCGAGCACCACGGCGCGGGCGCGGATGGCGCCGACGCCGTCCCGCTGGCCCTCGCCCATGACGTGCAGGGTGAGGCCGGCCGCGTGCCCGTCGGCGTCGGTGAGCAGGTCGAGGACGAGCGCGTGCTCGATCAGCTCGATGCCGGGGTCGTTGCGGACGGCGGCGACCAGGGCGCGGGATATCTCCGCGCCGGTGGCGTCGCCGCCGGCGTGCGCGATCCGGCGGCGGTGGTGGCCGCCCTCGCGGGTGAGCAGGATCGTGCCGTCCTCGTCCTGGTCGAAGGCGGCGCCGACGGCGATGAGCCGGCGCACGGCGTCCGGGCCCTCGGTGACGAGGGTGCGCACCGCGTCCTCGTCGCACAGGCCGGCGCCGGCGACGAGGGTGTCGTCGAGGTGCTGCTCGGGGGTGTCGCCCTCGCCCAGGGCGGCGGCGATGCCGCCCTGGGCCCAGCGGGTGGAGCCGTCGTCCAGCATCGCCTTGGTGACCACCGTGGCCCGCAGGCCGGCCCGGCGGACGTTGAGCGCGACGGTCAGGCCCGCGACGCCGGAGCCGACCACGACGACGTCGGTGGTCGCGGTCCAGCCCGGGGCGGGGGCGGTCAGGCGGTACGGCATGGCTTCACTGGCTCCTTCAGCGCGCGGCGTCGGCACTCGCGCCGTCCGCATCACGGTACGCCCGGTCGCCGCGGAGCAGGCCACTGCCCTCGGGCGCCTCGGCCGGGTCCCCGCCCATGCCGGTGATCCGGTTGTCCCCGTCGACGAAGACGACCTTGGGCAGGTACGCCTTGGCCTCGGCGGTGTCCATCTGGCCGTACGCGATGAGGATCACGAGGTCGCCCGGGTGCACCAGGCGCGCGGCGGCACCGTTGATGCCGATCACGCCGGAGCCGCGCGGGCCCGCGATGGTGTAGGTCTCCAGGCGGGCGCCGTTGTTGATGTCGACGATGTGGACGAGCTCGCCGGGGAGCAGGTCCGCGGCGTCGAGCAGGTCCTCGTCGACGGTGACGGAGCCGACGTAGTGCAGGTCGGCCTGGGTCACCGTGGCGCGGTGGATCTTGGACTTGAGCATGGTGCGGAGCATCTGGTCACGCCTCCTGGTGGGACCCCCGGCGGGGCCGGGGGAGAGTGCATGCCTACGGGGGGTCGAGCGGGGTGGTGCGGGGTGGTGCGCTACCGGACGATGACGCCGACGTTGTCGATCAGGCGGGCGGGGCCCACCTTGGCGGCCACGGCCAGCAGGGCCTCGCCGGTGAAGTCGTCCGGCACCTCGGTGAAGGAGTCCGGGTCGATCAGGGCGAGGTAGTCGGGGGTGACACCGTCGGCGCCGTCCAGGACGGCCGCGGCGGCCTCGCGGACCGCCTTCGCGCCCTGCGCGCCCGCGTCGCGGCCGGCGAACAGCGCCCGGGACAGCGCCAGGGCCTGCCCGCGCTCGGTGTCGGAGAGGAAGCGGTTGCGGGAGGAGAGCGCCAGCCCGTCCTCCTCGCGGACGGTCGGGACGCCGACGATCTCCACGTCGAAGTCCAGGTCGGCGACCATGCGGCGGACGATCGCCAGCTGCTGGGCGTCCTTCTCGCCGAAGAAGGCGAAGTCCGGGTCGGTGATGTGCAGCAGCTTGGCGACGACGGTCAGCATGCCGTCGAAGTGGCCGGGGCGGGACGCGCCCTCGAAGCCGTCGCCCATCGGCCCGGCGGACAGCCGGACGAGCGGCTCGCCGTTGGGGTACACCTCCTCGACGGTCGGGGCGAAGACCACGTCGGCGCCGGCCTCGCGGGCGACCTCCAGGTCGGCGTCCAGGGTGCGCGGGTAGCGCTCCAGGTCCTCGCCGGCGCCGAACTGCAGCGGGTTGACGAAGACCGTCACGGCCACCCGGCCGTCCCGGCCGACCTGGCGGCGGGCCGCCCGGATCAGCGCGGCGTGGCCGGCGTGCAGCGCGCCCATGGTCATCACCACGGCGTTGTCCACCGGCTGGTCGTCGGGCCAGAACGCGGCCTCGAACTCCTCCACCGTGCGGGTGAGCTCGGTGGTGCGGGGGGCCTTCGCCTTCGCCGGCTGCTTGCCGCGTGCCATCAGGGGGTCTCCTCGTCGAGTACGTCCAGCAGCGCAGCCGCCGCCTCTTCCTTGAGCGGTCCGCCGCGGACCGCCCGCTGTGCGGTGGCCCGGGCCATCGCACGGTACGCCTGCCCGATGTCCGGGGACGCCGTCCGCAACTGCTGCAGGTGCCGGCGGAGCGTCCCGGCGTCGCCGCGGGCGACCGGGCCGGTCAGCGCGGCGTCGCCGGAGCGCAGCGCGTTGTCCAGGGCCGCGCCGAGCAGCGGGCCGAGCAGCTGCCCCGGCTCGGCGACCCCGGCCCCGCGCAGCAGCTCCATCGCCTGCGCGACCAGGGTGACCAGGTGGTTCGCGCCGTGCGCGAGCGCCGTGTGGTAGAGCGGGCGGACCTCCTCGGGCACCCACTCGGGCTCGCCGCCCATCTCCACGACCAGCGCCTCGGCGACCGGGCGCAGCTCGTCGGGGGCGGTCACCCCGAACGGGCAGCCGGCCAGCCGGGCCAGGTCCACCGAGGTGCCGGTGAAGGTCATCGCCGGGTGCAGCGCCAGCGGCAGCGCGCCGGCCCGGGCGGCGGGCTCCAGCACCGCCACGCCGTGCGCGCCGGAGGTGTGCACCACGATCTGGCCCGGGCGGATCGCGCCGGTCGCGGCCAGCCCGGCGGCGAGGTCGGCGAGCGCGTCGTCGGGCACCGTCAGCAGCACCAAGTCGGCGGCGGCCAGCACCTGCGGCGGCGTCACCAGCCGCACGCCGGGCAGCAGCGCCTCGGCGCGGCGCCGGGAGGCCGCGGACACCCCGGAGGCGGCGACCACCCGGTGCCCGGCCAGCTGCAGCGCGGCGCCCAGCGCCGGGCCGACCCGGCCGGTGCCGACCACGCCGACGGAGAGCCGGGCGGGCCGGTTCTCCGGGTCCAGCGGATCCCCGAAGGGGTCGGTCGGCCCGAGGGCCGGGGCATTGTCGGACGCGCTCACGGCTCGGCCCTCGTCATTGCTTCCCGTTCCAGTCCTGTGCAGGTACCAGACGTACCGCTCCATCGTACGGGGCGGCCGGTGCGCCCCCGCCGCGCGGGGCCGGCCCCCGGATCTCCACGGAAGCTTCACGACCCTCCTGGCGACCCGAACGCTACGGCCGGGTAACTTGGCGCAGTCCGAGCCCCGGGACACGAGGGAGACCATGCCCAGACGCCTCGGCCTTGCCCGCCCGCGCCGACCCCGCACCATCCGTACCCGCATCATCGCGCTGGTGCTGATCCCCGTCGTCGCCCTGGTCGGACTGTGGACCTTCGCCATGGTCTCGATGACCGGCGACCTGCGCGCCCTCGTCCGCCTCAAGGACGCCTACGAGTACTTCGGCAGCCCGGTGGACACCGCCGTCGGCCAGATCCAGATCGAGCGCCGGCTGGCCGCCGAGTACCTGGGCTCCGGCGGCGACCCGGCCGCCCTCGCCGCCTACACCGCGCAGGAGCGGGCCACCGACGAGAAGGTCCGCGCCGTGCGGGCCGCCGCCGAGAACCCCGACCGGCAGGACGAGCTCACCGCCGAACAGCGGGACACCCTCACCGCGATGATCACCGCCACCGACGGCCTCGCCCCGCTCCGCCAGGCCGTCATCACCCGCGCCCTGAGCTGGGACGCCGCGGTCGAGCGGTACACCGCCGCCGTCGAGCCGTCCTTCGCCGTCGAGTCCGCGCTCACCGCCCTGCAGGCCGGCCGGCTCGCCCGCGAGGCCCAGGTGGTCGTCGAACTCGTCCGGGTGCGCGAGTTCGTCTCCCGCGAGGACGCCCTCGGCTCCGGCGCCCGGGCCGCAGGCTCCTTCACCCCCGCCCAGTTCCGCGCCTTCGCCGCCGTCGTCGAGGACCGCCGGGTCTTCCAGCGGACCTACGTCGCCGCGCTGCCCGCGGACTCCCGGGCCGGCTTCGAGACCTTCGCCGTCGACCCCCGCTACACCGCGCTCACCGCCGCCGAGGACGGCGTCCTGGACGCCGGCGCCGACGCCGCCGGCCGCGCCGTCGACCGCAACGGCTGGCGCACCACCATGGACCCGGTCGTCCACCGCTACATGGAGCTGTGCAAGGACGCCGCGCTCAACTCCGCCGCCCGCGGCCGCGCCTACGCCGGCGACCAGCTGCTGAAGGCCGGCCTCGCCGGCGGCGCCGGCCTGCTCGCCGTGGTGTTCTCCGTCTGGTACTCGGTGCGCACCGGCCGGCGGATCACCCGCCGCCTGACCCGGCTGCGGGTCGCCGCCGACCGGCTGGCCAACCGCCAGCTGCCCGACGTCGTCCGCCGCCTGGCCGCCGGCGAGACCGTCGACGTCGAGCGGGCCGCACCACGGCTCGCCTTCGCCGCCGGCGAGCACGACGACGAGATCGGCGACCTCGGCCGCGCCCTCAACCACGCCCGCCGCGCCGCCGTCGAGGCCGCCGTCGAACAGGCCCGCCTGCGGGCCGGCATCTCCGGCGTCTTCGTCAACATCGCCCGCCGCAGCCAGGCCCTGATCCACCGCCAGCTCAAGCAGCTCGACGCCATGGAACGCCGCGCCACCGACCCCGACGAGCTCGCCGACCTCTTCCGCGTCGACCACCTCGCCACCCGGATGCGCCGCCACGCCGAGGGCCTGATCATCCTCTCCGGCGCCGCCCCCGGCCGGCGCTGGCGCAAGCCCGTCCCGCTGGTCGAGGTGGTCGGCTCCGCGGTCGGCGCCGTCGAGGAGTACGAGCGGGTGGTCGTCCCGCCGATGCCGCAGGTCTTCGTCTCCGGCGCCGCCGTCGGCGACCTCGCCCCCACCTGGTCGCCGAACTCATCGAGAACGCCACGGTCTTCTCCCCGCCGCACGCCCAGGTCCATGCGGGCCGGCGAGGCCGCCCACGGCTGCGTGCTGGAGATCGACGACCGCGGCCTCGGCATGGACGAGGACGAACTCGCCGCCGCCAACCGCACCCTCGCCGAACCGCAGGAGTTCGACCCCACCCGCACCGAACGGCTCGGCCTCTTCGTCACCAGCCGGCTCGCCCGCCGCCACGGCATCGAGGTGGCGCTGCGCCGCTCCCCGTACGGCGGCACCACCGCCGTGGTGCTGCTGCCGAAGGCCGTCCTCGCGGAGCCGCCCGAGCCCGCGCCGCGGCCCGTCCCGGTGCCCGAGGCGCCGGCCGGGGCCGAGCCCGGACCCGTGGCCGAGGCGCCCGCGGCGGCCGTGCTGCCGATGCGGCGCGCCCTGCCCACCCGGACCCGCCAGGCGTCCCTCTCGCCCCGGCTGCAGGACCCGCCCGGGGCGGACGCCCCCGCCGGGCCGCCCGCCGGAGGACCCGAGATCTCGGCCGAGCAGATGGGCGCCGTCTTCGGCGCGTTCCAGCGCGGGCTGGACCGCGGCCGTGGCCGCGGCACCGACGCCCGCACCCCGCACGACCCGGAGGACGAACGATGAGCACGCCCGAGACCACCGAGCAGGCCGCCGGCGGCCTGGACTGGCTCCTGGAGGACCTGGTCGACCGCACCGAGCACGTCCGCCAGGCCGTGCTGCTCTCCTCCGACGGCCTGCCCACCGCGGCCTCCGCCGGGCTGAGCACCGAGGACGCCGACCACCTCGCCGCCGTCTGCTCCGGCTTCCACAGCCTCGCCCGCGGCGTCGGCAGCCGCTTCGAGGCCGGCTCGGTCCGGCAGACCATGGTGATGCTGGAGGACGCCTTCCTCTTCGTCTCCCCGGCCGGCGAGGGCAGCTGCCTGGCCGTGCTCTGCGGGCCGCAGGCGGACGTCGGCCAGATCGCGTACGAGATGCAGATGCTCGTCCGCCGGGTCGGGCGCCACCTTTCCACCCCCGCCCGGGCCGGCGCCGAACCGGCCGCCGGCCCGGGGGCGGCCACATGAGCGGGCACTGGTACGACGACGAGGCCGGCCCGATGGTCCGGCCGTTCACCCTGACCGGCGGGCGCACCCGCTCCGCCGAGGGCGAGCGCTACGACCTGCTGGCCGCGGTCTCGGCGGTGCCGGACGCCGAACCGGCCGCCCACCTGGACCACGCCCGCAGCGCCCTGCTGGACCGGATCCGGGACCGGCCCTGCCCGCTGGCCGAACTGGCCGCCGACGCCGACCTGCCGATCGGCGCCCTGCGGGTGCTGCTCGGCGACCTCGTCCAGGCCGGACTCGTCCGGGTCGGCCAGGGTGCCGCCGAGGCCGGCCGCCCGGACGTCCGCCTGCTCCGCGAGGTCATCCAGGGCCTGCGGCGGCTCTGACCGGGGACACCCGAGGGGGGCGCCGGGGCCACCCGCCGGGGGCGGCCCCGCGCCGCGGTACGAACCCCGGTCAGTCCGTGGCGCCCGCGCGGACCAGGCCGTTCTCGTAGGCCAGCACCACGGCCTGGACGCGGTCGCGCAGGCCCAGCTTGGCCAGGATCCGACCGACGTGGGTCTTCACGGTGGCCTCCGACAGGGTCAGCCGGGCGGCGATCTCGCCGTTCGACAGGCCCTGCGCCACCAGCAGGAACACCTCCCGCTCGCGGTCGGTGAGCGGCTCCAGCACCGGCGAGCCGGGCGCCGTCGACGGCGTCGGCAGCACCTGCGCGAAGCGGTCGATCATGCGGCGGGTGGTGGTCGGCGCGACCACCGCGTCACCGCCGTGCACCGCGCGGATCGCCGCGACCAGCTCCGTCGGCGGGACGTCCTTCAGCAGGAAGCCGCTCGCCCCGGCCTTCAGCGCGGCGAAGGCGTACTCGTCCAGGTCGAAGGTGGTCAGGATGAGCACGTGCGGCGCCCCCGGCAGCGGCGCGCCGGACTCGTCCAGGCAGATCCGCCGGGTGGCCTGCACGCCGTCCAGCCGCGGCATGCGGACGTCCATCAGCACCACGTCGACCTCCGTCCCGGCGAGCAGCTCCAGCGCCTGCGCGCCGTCGCCCGCCTCGGCGGCGATCTCGATGTCGCCCTGCGACTGCAGGACCATCCGGAAGCCCGTACGCAGCAGCTCCTGGTCGTCCACGAGCATCACGCGGATGGTCACGGTCGGTTCTCCTTCACCTGATCGGTCGTGCCCCGGACTCAGCCGGCGGCCTTGAGGGGGAGGACGGCCCGGATCCGGAAGCCGCCGCCCGGCCGCGGGCCGATGTCGAGGCTGCCGCTCACCATGCCGACCCGCTCGCGCATGCCGATCAGACCATGGCCGGGCCCGTCGCCACCACCGTCCATCTGCTCGGCGGTGCTGCCGCGGCCGTCGTCCTCGACCAGCACCTCCAGGTCGCGGTCGCCGAAGTCCACCGCGACCCGGGCCCGGGCGCCCGGACCTCCGTGCTTGCGCACGTTGGTCAGCGCCTCCTGGACGATCCGGTACACCGTCAGCTCCAGGCCGCGCGGCAGCTCCCGCGGCTCGCCCGAGGTGGCGAAGTCCACCGGCAGGCCGGCCGTGCGGACCTGCTCCAGCAGCTCCGGCAGCTCCTCCACGCCGGGCTGCGGGACGTACTCCTCGGCCGTCTCCGACGTCCGCAGCACGCCGAGCAGCCGGCGCATCTCCACCAGCGCCTGGCGGCCGGTCGCGGCGATCGTGCCGAGCGCCTCCTTCGCCTGCTGCGGCGAGTTGTCCAGCACGTAGGCGGCGCCGTCGGCCTGAACGATCATCACCGAGACGTTGTGCGCGACCACGTCGTGCAGCTCCCGGGCGATCCGGGCGCGCTCGGCCGCCACCGCCACCTTCGCCTGTGCGTCCCGCTCGCGCTCCAGCCGGGCCGCCCGGTCCTCCAGCTCGACCAGGTAGGCCCCGCGGACCCGGGTCAGCCGGCCCCACGCCCAGCAGAGCACGAACGGCGTCGACATCAGCACCGCCACGAACACCAGCTGCCAGGTGCTCGGCCCCGGCGGCGGCGACGGGTCGTCCGGCACCGGGTCGCCGCTGTTGTCGAACCGCCACAGCGTCAGCGGACCGGCCACCAGACCCACCGCGAGCACCAGCCGGGACGCCCACCGCGAGCCGAAGGCCGCCCCCGTGTACGCGAACACCAGGTAGCCGATGGCCGAGGCGCCCGGAGTCACGTCCAGCACGAGCTGGCCCAGCCCGAGCGCGGTGCCCCCGGCCGCGGCCAGGTCCGGGTACCGGCGCCGGACCACCATCAGCGCGGCGATCGCCAGCGAGAAGGCCAGACCGCCGTAGAGCTGCAGGTCCGACTCCGAGAAGTCGGACAGCACGCCGAGCAGGAGGACCACCAGCGCCCAGGCGGAGTCGACCACCATCGGGTGACGGCGGAGCCAGGCGTTGAGTCGATGCACGCTCCAAGCCTAGGCAGTCGCACACCGCCCCCAGGTCCGCCGCGAGAGCGATCCGCCATCCGCCGCAGGGTGGAGACGGCCCCCGCCGGGACACCCCCGCCGACCGGTAGCGTCGACCCACGTGACCTGGATGCGGTGGCGGCCCGCCATGGAGGAGGCGCTGTACGGCGCGGACGGCTTCTACCGGGGCCCGGAGGGGCCGGCCGGGCACTTCCGCACCTCCGTGCACGCCTCGCCGCTGTTCGCCGGAGCCGTCGCCCGGCTGCTCGCCGAGACCGACGAGGCCCTCGGCCGCCCGGACGAGCTCGCCCTGGTCGACGTGGGCGCCGGCCGCGGCGAACTCGTCACCGGAGTCCTCGCCGCCCTCGCCCCCGAGCTCGCCGCCCGGGTCCGCCCCCACGCCGTCGAACTCGCCGCCCGCCCGGCCGGCCTGCCCCCGTCCGTGGTGTGGACGGACACCCTGCCGACCGGGCTGACCGGGCTGCTCTTCGCCAACGAGTGGCTCGACAACGTGCCGCTCGACCTCGCCGAACCCGACGAGGACGGCGTGCTGCGCTACGTCGAGGTCGGGCCCGACGGAGAGGAACGCCCCGGCGGCCCGCTGGAGGCCGCCGACGCCGCCTGGGCCGCCCGCTGGTGGCCGGACGGCGACCGGATCGAACTCGGCCGCACCCGCGACGAGGCCTGGGCCTCGGCCGTCGCCGCCCTCGACCGCGGCCTCGCCGTCGCCGTCGACTACGCCCACACCGCCGCCGACCGGCCGCCGTTCGGCACCCTCGCCGGATTCCGCGGCGGCCGCGAGGTCCGGCCCGTGCCCGACGGCAGCTGCGACGTCACCGCGCACGTCGCCCTGGACTCGGCCGCTTCGGCGGCCGCCCCGACCGTCCACAGCCTGTGGACGACGCAGCGGGCCGCACTGCGCGCCCTCGGCGTGCACGGCGGACGGCCGCCGCTCGCCCTCGCCTCCACCGACCCGGCCGGCTACCTGCGGGCCCTCGGCGGGGCCGGCGAGGCCGCCGAACTGACCGACCCGGCCGGCCTCGGCGGCTTCGGCTGGCTGGCCCAGGCCGTCCGCATGCCGGTACCGCGGAGCCTGGAGGGACTCCCCGCACCCGCGGGGTGGCAGACTCTGTAGCCATGAGGGAGACCACGGTCGGCATCGGCGCGGGTGCGCAGCAGCTCACGGGTGAGCTGGGCACCAGCGACATGGTGCTCAACATCGGCCCGCAGCACCCGTCCACGCACGGCGTGCTCCGGCTGAAGCTGGTGCTGGACGGCGAGCGGATCGTCACCGCGGAGCCGGTCATCGGCTACATGCACCGCGGCGCCGAGAAGCTCTTCGAGGCCCGCGACTACCGCCAGATCATCATGCTGGCGAACCGGCACGACTGGCTCTCCGCCTTCTCCAACGAACTCGGCGTCGTCCTCGCCGTCGAGCGGATGCTCGGCATGGAGGTCCCCGAGCGGGCGGTGTGGATCCGCACCCTGCTCGCCGAGCTCAACCGGGTGCTCAACCACCTGATGTTCCTCGGCTCCTACCCGCTGGAGCTCGGCGGCATCACCCCGATCTTCCACGCCTTCCACGGCCGCGAGGAGCTCCAGCACGTCCTGGAGGAGGCCTCCGGCGGGCGCATGCACTACATGTTCAACCGGGTCGGCGGCCTCAAGGAGGACCTCCCGGCCGGCTGGCTCGGCCGCGTCCGGCAGGCCGTCGCCGCCGTCCGCAAGCAGCTCCCGGTCTACGAGGACCTCGTCCTCGGCAACGAGATCTTCCGCGGCCGCACCGCCGGGGTCGGCACCCTCACCCGCGAGCAGGTGCACGCCTACGGCGTCAGCGGCCCGATCGCCCGGGCCAGCGGGGTCGACTTCGACCTCCGCCGCGACGAGCCCTACCTCGCGTACGGGGAGCTCGCCGACCTGCTGACCGTCGTCGTGCGGGAGGAGGGCGACTGCCTGGCCCGCTTCGAGTGCCTGCTGGAGCAGACCGCCAACTCGCTCGACCTCGCCGACGCCTGCCTCGACCGGCTCGCCGGGCTCGCCCCGGGGCCGGTCAACCTGCGGCTGCCCAAGGTCCTCAAGGCGCCGGAGGGCACCACCTACGCCTGGACCGAGAACCCGCTCGGCATCAACGGCTACTACCTGGTGTCCCGCGGCGACAAGACGCCCTGGCGGCTCAAGCTCCGCTCCGCCTCGTACAACAACATCCAGGCCCTCACCGAACTCCTGCCGGGCACCCTGGTCGCCGACATGGTCGCCATCCTCGGCTCGATGTTCTTCGTCGTCGGCGACATCGACAAGTAGGGGAAACCCATAGGGGTGCCCCCACGCGCCCCTGGGCGGTTCCTCCTACCTGTCCGCCGGGTGCGGGGCGAGCTTCTTGTGGCCCTTGGTGGCGATGCGCTGCTCGCAGAGGGAGACCAGGACGGCGTACGCCTCGGGCCCCATCAGTTCGGTGAGCTCCGCGCGGTAGCTGACGTACACCGGGTCCGGCGCGCCGTGCGCCTCCGGGCTGCCGGTGCACCACCAGTGCAGGTCGTGGCCGCCCGGCCCCCACCCGCGGCGGTCGTACTCGCCGATGCTCACCTGCAGGTAGCGGGTGTCGTCCGGCCGGTCGATCCAGTCGTAGGTGCGGCGGACGGGGAGCTGCCAGCAGACGTCCGGCTTGGTCTCCAGCGGCTCGCGGTCCTCCTGCAGGGCCAGGATGTGCAGCGCGCAGCCCGCGCCGCCGGGGAAGTCCGGGCTGTTGCGGAAGAGGCAGGCGCCGTCGATCCGCCGGGTCTGCCGGTCGCCGTCCTCGTCGAGCATGGTGATGCCGCCGTCGAGGCGGATCCGGCCCTTGGCGTCGGTGCCGTGCGGGTGGTTCTCCCAGATCTCCGGAGTGAGCCGGGCGGCGTGGCCGGCGACCCGCTGCTCGTCCTCCTCGTCCGAGTAGTGGGCGCCGAGGGTGCAGCAGCCGTCGGAGGCGCCGCGGCCCTCCTGGATGCCGTGGCACCCCCGGCCGAAGATGCAGCCCCAGTTGGAGGTGAGCCAGGTGAGGTCGCAGCGGAACACCTGCTCCTCGTCGGCCGGGTCGGTGAACTCTGCCCAGGCGCGCGGGAAGTCCAGCGGGACCTCGGGCCGCACGGTCGGCATCGCGAGGTCGACCACCGTAGAGGCCGGCTTCGTGCCGTTCTTCTTCGGCTTCTTGTGCTGTGCGGTGTCTGCTGCTGCCACGCTGCAAGGGTATGGCCTCGGCTGCCGTTTCCCGACGGCGCCGGAGCCGCGCACCGGCGGCGCACCTGCCCCGCACCCCGCCCGCACGGGCCGTGCACCGGCCGTGCGCACCCGTCCGCCGGGTCGTGAAGGCAGGGTGAAGAGGCTCACCGCGGCACGGGCCGCCCCGCGCCCGGGGCCTAGGATGGCGGGCTGCAGACGGCTGCGTGCGGGGACGGGACGCGACGACGGGGGACGGGGATGGCCGACAGGGTTCTGCTGAAGCCTTGGGAACTGCACGGCGAGGGGCGGGAGTTCGAGACCGTCTCGAACGACTTCGCGCGGGCCGCGCTCGACCTGGAGAACGGACTGGCCGCGCTCGGCACCCCCTGGGGGCGGGACGAGCCGGGCCAGGGCTTCGGCCAGGTGTACGAGGGCGCCCGGGAGGGCGTGCTGGCCGGGCTGCAGGGCCTGGCCGACCGGCTCGGCGGCATCGGAACCGGCCTGCACACCATGGCCGACAACGCGGAGCAGAACGAGCAGGGCAACCGCGACGCGTTCCGGGCGGTCGGCCCGGGAACCGGCGCCGCTCCCACCGCGCTCTGAGTCGACGGACCGTCAAGCCGCACCACCGAAGGGGGACCACATGCCCAGGAACCTGCCCGAGGAGCTGGCTCCGGTCATGGCCCGGCTCGGCCGCCACTGGCCGGAGGCCGACGAGGACGCACTGCGCCGCGCGGGCGGCCTGTGGCGCGAGTTCGGCGCCGAGGCCGAACGGCTGGGCCGGCGCGGCGTCTCGGCCGCCGAGCGCGTCACCGGCGAGAACTCCGGCCCGGCCGTCGAGGCCTTCGCCGAGCACTGGCGCGGCTTCAGCGGCGGCGGCCGTCGACGACTGCAAGGCCCGGCTGATCGCCGTCCTCACCGAGCTCGCCGAGGAGATCGCGGAGGCGGACAAGGCGGAGGCCGCAGCCGCCGCCCAGGTGAAGGCCGCGCAGGGGGAGGGCCTCTCCGGCCTGGTCGGGCAGGTCGTCGGCACGGTGAAGGGCGCGGCCGCCGAGGCCGGCGAGGCGATCGCGGTCGAGGCCGCGAAGATCAAGGTCAGCGCGCTGCTGGCGGAGCTCGGCCGGGAGATGAAGGACGGCCTGCAGGCGGCCCTGAAGGAGCCCGCCGTGACGGCCCTGGAGCGCATAGCGCAGGCCGACGGCGCCGGGAAGCACGGGCAGTTCCGCACCCTCAGCGCCGCCCGTTCCGGCGGGGAGATGACCGGCAAGCTGCTCGGCACCGCCGTCGGCGGTGCCGCCGCGGTGGCCGGGGTCAGCGGCGTCTCCGCCGCGCTCAACCCGGACGGCACGGTCGCCACCGACGCGCAGGGCCGCCCGGTGCTGGTCGGCGCGGACGGCAAGCGGCTGCCCGCGGTGGACGGGGTCAGCGTGCAGGTCGGCGCGGACGGCCGCCCGGTGCTCGGCGCCGACGGCAAGCCCGTGCTGCTCGACGCCGCGGGCGCCCCGGTGGCGGGCCTCGCGCTGGGCGCCGACGGCAAGCCGCTGACCGACGCCCAGGGCAAGCCGCTGACGGTCGGCGCCGACGGGGCGGTCGGCGACACCGGCCTCTCCCTGGCCGTCGGCAAGGACGGCCGGCCCGTCCTCGACGCGCACGGCCGCCCGGTCATGCTGGACGCGGAGGGCAACCCGGCCGCCGGCCTGGCCGTGGGCAAGGACGGCAAGCTGCTCACCGACGCCGACGGCAGGCCGCTGGTCGCCGGGACGGGCCGGGACGGCCGCCCGCTGGTGGACGCGGCCGTCGGCCCCGACGGCGTCCGGCTCGGCGCGGACGGCCTCCCGGTGGCCGCCGCCGACCTGGGCACCGGCCCGGGCGGGCACGGCGTCCCCGGCACCTCCGGTGACCCGGACGGCCTCGGCGGCCCCGGCGTCCGGACCGCCGACGGCCCGGCGGGCACGACGAGGACCGGCCCCGGCCGGACCGCACCGGTCCTGGACGTGGACCTGCAGGCCGCCCCGGCCGCGGGCGTCCAGGTGACGGCCGCCCCGCAGCAGGCCGTCCAGGCCCCGCCCGCCGACACCGGCGGCCACCGCGGCGGGTACGGCAGCGGGTACGGCGGCTACAGCACCCCCTCCGGCGGCCACACCACGCCCGCTCCGCCGGTGTACGAGCCGGACGGCTACGACCCGCCGGCCGCGGGTCCGCGGCCCGGCCCGATCTCCGTGCACACCGATTCGGTGGTGGTCGCCCCGCCGTCCCCGCAGACCTACGGCCCGCCCGCCGAGGTGCCGACCGGTGGCATCCGGCACGGCGGCGACTACGCCGTCCCGGCCGCGCCGGTGGCGCCCGCGGCCGGCTCCGGCTTCCCGCTCGGCCCGGTCGGCGGCGGTCCGGCCGCCGGTGCGGGCCCGGTCGCGGGCGCCGCGGTGCCGCCGGTCGGCATGGGGCAGACTGGCTGCCCTCGCGTCGT
>NZ_BAAALD010000041.1:0-69558 GCF_039528095.1 Kitasatospora arboriphila | reverse complement strand
GGCCGCCGCGCCCGGCCAGGGGCCCGCGGCGATCCGCTTCGACCAGCGGGGCTTCCCCCGGCACCGGGCCCCCTCCGCGGGGCTGGCGGTGGTCCGGCAGCGGGTGGTGACCACCGGTGTCCTGGCGGCCGTCCTGACCGCGCCGGTGGTGGCGCTGTGGGCGGCGTACCGCGGTGGCGGCGAGGGTGTCGGGTCGGCCTCGCCGGTCTCCTCCGTCCGGGTGGACTCACCGGGGCTCTCCCCGGACGCGTCCGGGGCGGAGCAGCCGACCGTGCCGGACGCCGTCGCCGACGGGAACGGTGCAGAGCAGGGCGAGGGCCTGCGACTGGCGGGGGCGTCGACTGCAGAAACGTTGCTGCCCGTGGTCGAGGGTGCCGCCGTCCCGGTGCCCTCGCACGGCTCCCGCAAGCTGGCCGCGGCCGAGGTCGCTCCCGCGGCGCCGACACCGCCCGCCCGGCCCGGGCAGCTCTCCGTGGAGGCCAGCGAGTGGGGCAACCGCACGGTGATCACCCTCACCAACTCCGGCGGTACCGGCATCCACTGGCACGCCGTGGTCGAGGTGGGCTGGCTGCGGCTCAGCCGGGACGAGGGCACCCTGGAGCCCGGTCAGCGGATCACCGTGACGGTGACGGTGGACGAGGAGCGCGTCCCGGCCGGGCACTGGACGGCGAGGATCGCGCTGCCGCCGTCGGAGGCCGTGGTGACCCTGGAGGGCGGGCCCGTCCAGCGCGGCGGGCAGCCCGACGGTCCGTCGGACAGCGGCTCGCCCGCCCCCGCCACACCCACCGGCACACCCGGCACGGGTTCGGGCGGCACCGGCTCCGGGGGCACCCCGTCCGGCGGCACCGGCTCGGGCGGCAGCCCCTCGGAGCCCGGCGGCAGCCGGAGTCCCGAGCCGGGCGGTACCGGCGGCACGGGCGGCAGCGGTGGGACAGGCGGGTCGGGCGGGACCGGAGGCGGGTCGGGCGGTGCGTCCGGTCCTGCCGGTGACCCCTCGCCGCCGGCCGCCGAGGGCTCCGGCCCGGCGCACGGCAGCGATCCCGCACCGGGTCGGGACGCCGCCTCTGCGCCGCCCTCCGGCGGCACCACCCCCTGAGCCCGGCCCGGCCCTGACCGCACGGCCCCGGCCCGCCGGCCGGTCAGGGCTGCGCGGCCCCGGTCCGGAGGCCGGTGTCGTCCACCGCGCGGTCCCAGACCGGGTCGACGGCGATCACCCGGAGCTGGTCGACGGTCAGCGGCGGGTCGGTGCGGCTGGCGGTCTCGCCGACCTCGGAGGAGTTCCACTCGGTGACCGAGACCCGCTTGCCGGACGCGGTGGCGAGCAGGCACCACCAGGACTTGGCCCCGGTGTCGGCGTAACCGGACTTCCAGGTCATCACGGCGGAGCCGTCCGGCAGCTCCGCCCGGCTGCAGGTCACCTCGGTGTGCCTCGGCTCGGGGCAGGCGGTGGACTGTAGCACCGTCCGCACGGTGTCGCGCCAGACCGCCGTCCGGACACCGGCCCGGCCGTGGCCGTCGTCCACGGTGATCTCCACCAGCGGCGCCGTTCCGGCCTCGGCGGAGCCGGCCGTCCCGGTGCCGCGGACGTCGACGATCCGCCAGCCGTCCAGGTGCGGTCTGAGGGCCGCCACCATCTCCTGGTCGGTCATCCCCGAGCCGGCGGCGGAGTCCGCCGCCGTCCGGTAGGACCGGCCGGGGCCACCGGGGACGGTCGCCAGCAGGGCTCCGCCGCCCGCGATCACGGCCAGTGCGGCCGTCCCGCCGATCACGGAGGCGACCCGGCGGCGGCGCAGGGCCCGGCCGCGTTCCACGGCGCCGAGCACGATCTGCGGACGGTCGGCCAGGAAGCCGTCACCGGCCTCCCGGAAGAGCTGGACGAGCTCCTCCTCGGGGAGTGGCTCGGGTGCGTCGGACATGGCTGGTTCACCGTCTCTGCGGTCGGATCGGGTGGTTCTCGATGGTCGGACGGGGTGGTCGGACGGGGTGGCCGGACGGGAACGGTCGGGCGGCGCGGCGCTCGGGCGGGGCACGGTCAGCGCAGGGCGAGGTCGGGGAGGGCGTCGCCGATCAGCGCCCGCAGCCGGGTGAGCGCCCGTGAGGTCTGCGTCCGGACGGCGCCCGGACTGGCCCCCAGCAGTTCCGCGGTCTCCTCGACGCTGACGTCCTCCCAGTAGCGGAGGACCAGGACGGCGCGGTCCCGCGGCGAGAGCCGGGCGAGTGCCTCGATCAGGGTGACCCGCAGCGAGGAGTCGCCGGCCGGGGCGGCCCGGTCCGGCAGGTCCCCGACCGGGCGCTCGGTGCTGCTGCGGCGCCGGACGTGCGAGAGGAACAGGCGGTAGAGCACGCCCTGGGCGTAGGCCGCGGGGTTGTCGATCCGCTTGGTGCCGGGACGCCAGCCGCCGGTGCGCCAGACCGCGTACATCCGGCCGAGCGTCTCCTGGACGAGGTCCTCGGCGAGGTGGGTGTCACCGCCCGTCAGCAGGCAGGCGGAACGGTAGAGATGGCTCGATCGGGTCGCCGCGAACTCCAGGAACTCGTCGTCCCTGGCGCCGCGTCCCGGTCCTCCCCCGGCCATGCCCGTCCCCTCCTCCCCCACTCCCGCTCCCCCGCTGTGCGCTTCCTCCTGTAGGACGCGCCGGGGACGGCACGGCGTTACAGCCCGAGCCGTCCATTTTCCGGACGGCCGTTCGGGTGCAACGGGGCGGGCGGGTGCAGGGCGGGGTGGGGTGGGCCGGGGCGGGGCTCAGGGGCCGGCGAGCAGCGGCGGCCGCTGCCAGCGGCCGTCGAGGACGGTGGGCTCGGGGCCGTACACCCGCAGCACGGCCGTGAAGGGCCCGGCCGGGACGGGCAGCCAGTTGGCCTGCTCCCGCGGGTCCTCGGGGCGTTCGTGGCGGAGCCGGAGGGTCAGGCCGCCGTCCTCGTCGGCAGTGAGGCCGGGGGTGCGGTCGCCGATCGAGTACCGGTCGACGGGGTTGTCGACGAGCAACTGGTCGGGCAGTCCGTAGACGGTGACGGACCAGAAGTACCGGGCGGGCGGGCGGCCCCCGGGCGGGAAGCGGAGGAGGTAGGAGCGGACCGAGCCGTCCAGCGGGCGGCCGTCCGCACCACCCTGGCCGCCCGCGCTGTCCGGACCGTCCGGGTCGTCCTCGGTAGTCCAGGCGGTGTACCAGGCCTCCTCGACCGGTAGTCCGTACAGGCCGCGCAGCACACCGATCGCCCGGCCGAGGTGGTCGGTGCCGAGCTGGACCCTCGTCCCGAACAGGGCGGTGGAGTCGTGGCTCCCGGCCACCGCCGCGTTCAGCCGGGTCCGGGCGTCGGCGATCCCCCGGGCCATCGCCCCGCGGATCTCCAGGGGCAGCGCGGCGGGTTCGAAATCCCCGGCTCCGACGCCGAGTTCGGCGAGGCGGCGGCGCAGGTCGGCGTCGGCCGGCAGCACCGGGAAGAAGCCCAGCAGGAAGTCCAGGAAGGAGAAGAACTCCAGGCCGTCGAGGACCTCCTCGCGCCAGACCGGCCAGACCGGGTCGGGTGCGGGCGGTGGCGGTTCGGTGCCCAGGTGGGCGCTGAGCGGGCGCAGCCGGTAGCCGGCCTGGACCTGCTCCAGGGCGGGGACGTCCTCGGGCCCCGCCAGGTGGGTCCGTCCGACGATGCCGACCAGCCGGGTGTCGGCGTGCAGGACGCCGTCGAAGCCCTCGCCCGGGGTGCCGCGGTGGTCCGGGCCGAGGACGAGGTGGCGGCCGGCGCCGTTGCCGGTGGTGCGGGAGCCGACGAAGCCCACGTAGCAGGTGTCGAGGTCGTGCAGCGGCAGCACGTGGTAGCGGTCGGTGGCCGGGACCTCCAGCACCCACGGCTCGGCCCGCAGGTCGAGCCAGGCGAGCGAGTACGGGGTGTCGTTGTTGGGGGTGACGACGTCGGTGTTGGCCGGGGTGAAGGGGTGCGGGTAGTGGCGGAAGACGCCGAAGCCGCCGACGTGGCGGGGGTCCGCCTCGTCGACGGCCTGCGCGTAGAGCGTCCGGTAGTTCTCCAGCATCGGCAGCCCCCAGATCCAGGCCTCCGCCGCCGTGCCCCGCACCGTGGCCTCGTCCACCAGGACCGGATTACCCATGCCGCCACACTCCCCTCGGACAAATCGGTACGGAGTGAGACTAATGACCCGTCAGCCCGGCCGGTGGCCGACGCTGCCGCCCGGTCCGCCAGGAGTGAACGCCCGTGTGCGGACGGACCGCGCCGGAGAGGGTCATCGGTATGAACATCCTCATTCTCGGCGGCTCGTCCTTCCTCGGCCGGGCCTACGTCTCCGACGCCCTCGCCCGCGGTCACCGGGTCACCACCTTCAACCGCGGCATCACCGGGCCCGACCGGCCCGGCGTCGAGGCCGTCCACGGCGACCGCACCAGAGCGGAGGACCTCGCCCGGCTCGTCGACGGCCGCAGCTGGGACGCCGTCGTCGACACCTCCGGCCAGCAGCCGCACGCCGTCGCGCAGGCCGCCCGGCTGCTGCGCGGCCGCGCCGGCCACTACAGCTTCGTCTCCTCGATCCACGCCTTCGCCGACTGGCCCGCCCGGCCGGTGGACGAGACCTCCGCCACCTTCGACTGCCCGGCCGACACCCCGCCGGACCAGCCCCCCGCCAACGCGCTGAAGGCCGGCTGCGAGCGGGCCGTGACGGAGCACTTCGGCGAGAACTCCACGCTGCTCAACTGCGGTCTGCTGATCGGTCCGCACGAGAACGTCGGCCGACTGCTCTGGTGGCTGGAGCGGATCGCCCGCGGCGGGCAGGTGATCCTCCCCGGCGATCCGGAGCGCGCCATGCAGCTGATCGACGCCCGCGACTTCGCCGCCTTCGGACTCGGCCTGCTGGAGCAGGGCCGGACGGGCCGGTACGTCACCACCGGACCGGCCGGCGGGACCACCATGGCCGCGATGCTGCGCGCCTGCGCCGAGGCCACCGGCGCCGACGCCGAGTTCGTGCCCGTCGCCGACGGGGCGCTGCTCGCCGCCGGGGTCGCACCCTGGACGGAGCTGCCGCTGTGGACGCCCGACGAGCCCGACTGGGCCGGCATCTGGCGGGCCGACACCTCCCGGGCCCGGGAGGCCGGCCTGCACAACCGGCCCGTCGAGGAGACCGTCCGCGACACCTGGGCCTGGATCGGGCGGCGCGGCCCCCGCGACGCCCCCTACACCCAGGGCGGGACGCCGCTGGGCATCGCCGAGGAGAAGGAGAAGGAGCTCCTCTCCGCCGCGGGGGCGGCCGGGGGCGTCTGACGGCCGCGGCCGCGGCCCGGTGCCGACGGTCCGCTCGTCAGTGGGAGCGCCGGGTGACGAGTTCGGCGAGGGCGAGCAGGTCGTCCGCCTCGGAGGGGTCGGGGATGGCCTCGGCGAGGTGGGCGATGGCCGAGGCCATCCGTTCGCAGGACTCGCCCTGGGCCCAGCTGCGGCCCCCGGCCCGGTCGACCGCGGCGGCGGCCCGCTGCAGTTCGGCGGCGTTGAGCGGACGGTCCAGTGCGTAGAGCGCGGCGAGCTCGGCCGCGGCGGCGGTGCCGCTGCTCAGCGCGTACACCACCGGCAGGGACTTCTTCCGGGCGGCGAGGTCGGCACCGACGGGCTTGCCGGTGACGGCCGGGTCGCCCCAGATGCCGATGAGGTCGTCGATCAGCTGGAAGGCCAGGCCGATCTCCCGGCCGAAGGCGTCCATCACGTCGGCGACCGCCTCGCCCGCCCCGGCGTAGAGCGCGCCCACGGCGCAGGCGCAGCCGAGCAGGGCCCCCGTCTTGCCCTCGGCCATGGCCAGGCACTCCGCCAGGGTGACGTCGCTGCGCTGCTCGAAGGAGCAGTCGGCCTGCTGGCCGGCGCAGAGTTCGACCACGCAGTCCGCGAGCCGGCGGACGGGCGCCGGGGCGGGGGGGGGGGGGGGGGCGGCGAGGACGCGCAGGGCCAGGGAGTGCATGGCGTCGCCGGCCAGGATCGCCTCGGTGGTGCCGAACACCCGCCAGGCGGTGGGGCGGTGGCGGCGGGTGCGGTCGCGGTCGATGACGTCGTCGTGGAGCAGCGTGAAGTTGTGCACCAGCTCCACCGCGGCGGCGGCCCGGACGGCGGAGCCGGGGAGGCCGCCGGCCGCCTGGGTGGCGGCGAGCACCAGCGCCGGACGGATCGCCTTGCCGGAGCCGGTCGTGCCGGGCGTGCCGTCCGCCTCCCACCAGCCGAAGTGGTAGCCGGCGATGCGGCGCATCGAGCCCGGCAGGGTGTCGACGGCGGCGCGCAGGCCCGGGTCGACGGCGCTGCGGGCACGGGCCAGCACGTCGGCGGCCTCGTTCCCGTCGGTCTGGTCGCGTTCCGGCGCGAAGATCCCCATGGTGGTCCTCCCCCTCGGTGTGGCGGGACGGGCGGCCGTGCGGCGCCGCCCGTGCCGTGGTGCTGTCTCCTGCTGCTGTCGTGCTCGCGTGCCGTCGTGCAGGTGCCGCCCCGTCTGCGGCGGGTGGGCCGGATCAGCCGCGCGGGCCGTCCAGGACGACGTTCTCCAGGACGCCCACCGCGTCCGGGACGAGGATCGCGGCGGAGTAGTACGCGGTGACCAGGTAGGAGATGACCGCCTTCTCGTCGATGCCGGCGAACCGCACCGAGAGGCTCGGCTCGAACTCGTCCGGGATGCCGGTCTGGTGCAGGCCGATCGCCCCCTGCTTGTCCTCGCCGGTGCGCATGGCGAGGATCGGGCTGGTGCCGTCGGTGATCGGGATCTTGTTGCAGCTGAGGATCGGCACCCCGCGCCAGGCCGGCACCCGGCGACCGTGGACCTCCACCGGGGCGGGGTACAGGCCGCGCCGGTTGCACTCGCGGCCGAAGGCGGCGATCGCCCGCGGGTGGGCCAGGTAGAACTTGGTGCCACGGCGGCGGCTGAGCAGGTTGTCCATGTCGTCGGGGGTGGGCGGGCCGGAGTGGGTCTGGATGCGCTGGCTGTGGTCCGCGTTGGCGAGCAGGCCGAACCCGGGGTTGTTGACCAGCTCGTGCTCCTGGCGCTCGCGCAGCGCCTCGACGGTGAGCCGGAGCTGGTGCTCGGTCTGGTCCATCGGCTCGTTGTAGAGGTCGGCGACCCGGGTGTGCACCCGCAGCACCGTCTGGGCGACGCTCAGCTCGTACTCGCGGGGGGCGAGTTCGTAGTCGACGAAGGTCGTGGGCAGCCGGTGCTCGCCGGTGTGGCCGGCGGACATCTCGATCGCGGCCTCGCCGTACTTGTTCCGCGGGCGCCGGTCACCCTCGGCGAGGGCCCTGGCGCGCTCGCGCAGCTCCGGCGCGGTGGCCGCGACCTGCTCGAAGGCGGCGCGCGACAGCGCGAGCAGGGTGCCGGCGGTGGTGGCGCGCAGGCCGGCCGGCCAGCGGGCGTCCGGGCCGAGCAGCGCCTCGTCGCCCAGGTGGTCGCCGTCGACGTGCGAGCCGAGCACGGTGGCGTCGCCGTAGCGCCCGGTGCCGTGCCGCTCGACCTTGCCGTGCGCGACCAGCAGCAGCTCGCCGAGCGGTTCGCCCTCGGCCGCCAGCTGCTCGCCGGCCCGGAACTCCCGCTGCACGAAGCCGGCGGCCAGGGCGGCGAGCAGGGCGTCGTCCTGCACGTCGCGCAGCAGCGGCAGCTCGCGCAGCGAGGGCGGCAGGACCTCGACCCGGGAGCCCGTGCGGACGAACGCCACCCGGCCGCTGCCGACCGCGTGGCTGAGCCGGCGGTTCACCCGGTACGTGCCGCCGGAGACCTGCACCCAGGGGAGCATCCTCAGCAGCCAGCGCGAGCTGATCTCCTGCATCTGGGGCGCCGACTTGGTGGTGCTGGCCAGATTCCGCGCACCGGCCGTGCTCAGGCTGGACTGCTGCCGCGACTGCGGATCGCCCTCCTGCGCATGAACGCCAATGCTGGTTTCGGTCGACATCGAGGAACCCTTCGCGCGAGGCATGCGCACACCGGACGTGCCGCTTTGTCAAAATATGCTGACGCCCGTTCGGCCCCGCCCGCAATCACTCGTACGAGTGGTCAATTCACGCCTACAAATAGTATGAATAGAGCACGCACTCGAAAATGCGGTCCGCCGCCCGGGCGCCGCCGCGGCCCGAAGCCGACATGGGCACGTCCATCGTCACCGGGCCGCCGGCCGCCTCGCCCGCGCCGACCGGTGCTGAATTCATCTGACCGCAACATGCCGGAACCCGACGTCACCGGCCCGTCATCGATCACCAACTAGCCTGATGCACAGGGATGTTGACCGGCCGCCAGCACGACACCCCACCCCCCGTCCGCCCGGCCCGGCGCGGGCGCTAAGGTGCCACCTCAAGAGCGCGGCAAGACGCCGGCAGGCAGGCCGCCCCGACCGCGCCCTCCCACCGTTGCGCCCTTTTCCAGGGAGACCCCCGTGAGCGCCCCCGTTCGCGTCTGGCTGAACCGTACCTACGCCGAGAACGTCTTCTTCATCGACCTGTTGCGCGCCGCTCCGCGCCCGGTCGAGATCCATGCCACGCACGTCGACCCGGACTCCCCGGTGCTCGCCGCCGCGGACTTCGGATCACTCGAACCCGAGGGCCTCTCCCCCGAGGCCTATGTGGAATTCGCCTTGGAATTCTGCGCCCGGCACAGCATAGACGTCTTCCTCCCCCGGCTGGGCCAACTCGCGATATCCCTGCGCCGGCGCGACTTCGAGGCGATCGGCACCGCGCTGGTGTGCCCGTCGGCCGCGGCGATCGCCGTCTTCGAGAGCAAGGCCGACGGCTACGCGGCGATGGCCGCGGCCGGCCTGCCGGTGCCGCTGTGGCGGCACGTCCGCACCGCCGACGAGCTGCTCGCCGCGGTCGAGGAGATCGAGGAGGAGGGGTCGACGGCCTGCCTCAAGCCCGCCTCCGGGGCCGGCGGCGAGGGCTTCCGGGTGCTCACCAGGGAGCCGTTCAGCCTGCGCCGGCTCACCGGCTTCCCCGACGCGAGCGTCCAGCTCGACCTGGTGCTGAACGCCCTGGAGCAGAGCCCGGAGCCGGCCGACCTGCTGGTGATGCCGCTGCTGGAGGGCCCGGAGGTCTCGGTCGACTGCCTCACCTCGCCGGACGGCCGGCTGCTCGCCGCCGTCGGCCGGGCGAAGACCCGGCGCCGCCGGACCTTCACCACCGACCCGCGGTACCTGGAGCCCACCCGCCGGCTCGTCGAGACCTTCGGGGTGTCCTACCTCTCCAACGTCCAGTACCGGCACCACCACGGCCGCCCGGTGGTGCTCGACGTCAACACCCGCCCCTCCGGTGGGCTGCACCAGCTCCGGCTGTGCGGGCTCAACCTGCCGTGGACGGCGGTGCAGCTGGCCCTCGGCGAGGCGCCCGCGACCGCCTTCGCCGCCGACCTGCTCGACACCGAGTACACCCTGGTCTCCGGCATCCAGCCGGTGCTGCCGCGGCAGCGCACCCACGCGTGGCAGCTCGGCGCGGCTGCCGCCGCCGTCTGAACCGCCCGGCCCGGAGCGACCGACGGGCCGGTCAGCCGACCGGCCCGTTCCAGTCCAGCGTCGGCGGCAGCACACCCTCCAGGGTGAGCAGCCAGCGCTTGGTCTCCAGCCCCTGCGGGCCGCCGCCGAACCCGCCCAGCCCGTCCGCGGCCACCACCCGGTGGCACGGCACCAGCAGGGCGAGCGGGTTGGCGCCCATCATCTGCCCGACCGTGCGGGCCGCCAGACCGGGTTCCGCGACGTCCTCGAAGACCCCGCTGCGGGCCGCGAGTTCGCCGTAGGTGATGGTCCGCCCGTAGCCGACGTCCGCCACCAGCCGCTCCAGCACCACGCGGTGCGGCCCGGTGGCGAGGCGCCAGTCGATCGGCAGCTCCAACAGCCGTCTGCGGCCGCCGAAGTACTCGGCCAGCTGCCCGGTGACCGCGTCGACCACTTGGCGCTCGGTGCACTCCGGCGCGCCCGCCCCGGCCGTGGGCTCGCCCGCGTACGAGACCGCCGCGACGCCCGTCGGCGTGACCGCCA
Source organism: Kitasatospora arboriphila (assembly GCF_039528095.1). NCBI lineage: Bacteria > Bacillati > Actinomycetota > Actinomycetes > Kitasatosporales > Streptomycetaceae > Kitasatospora > Kitasatospora arboriphila. The sequence continues at coordinate 59,584 of NZ_BAAALD010000041.1, read as the reverse complement.
GCCGCATCGGACCGGTCGGCAGCGGGGTCGGCACGGTGATCCAGGACAGCGGCTCCATACCGGCGAACCTACCCCGCGGAGGCGGCCGGCAGGGCCGGCCGTCGAAGACCGCCGCGGAGCGGGCACGCCGCCGGCCGGGGCGACGGGTCCGGCCGCCGTCCCGGCCGCGGCCCGCACCCGGAATCCCGACCGGAGTCGACCGGAGTCGATCGGCGCCGGTCCGGCCGGGGGCGTCCGGTCAGAGGTGTTCGGCCAGGTACTGCGAGAGGTTCCGGCACCAGCCGGTCAGCTCCTCGCGCGACGCCGCCCTGCCCCGGCAGAGCTCGCCGACCTGGGCGTCGCCGAGCCGGCTCTCGCCGGACGACTCCAACATGTTCGCCATCTCCCCGAGCATCGTCGACAGCCGCTTGGCGTCGTCGTGGCTCAGCATCACCAGCGCATCGGTGTGGCCGATCGTGACAGAACCGGGCATCGCGACCTCCCGCGGGTCTCGCACGCCTGCTGCCAGGCGTCTTCGGCCCCCCGTCCACCGTACGACCGCCCGGCGGCCCTCGGCGCGCCCAGCCGGACCGGCCCGGTCGGGCCCGCAGCGAGCACCGCTCGTCCGGCACTCCGATCAACCCTTTGAGACGCCCACGGAGCATCCGGCGCCCCACGACGACGAAAGGGCCGGCCGCGGGGAACGCCCCGCGAGCCGGCCCTTCCGGAATTCCGGACGGAGCCCCCTGTCGGGTTCGAACCGACGACCCCCGCTTTACAAGACGAACCCGGATCATGACGGGGCGTGACACCTGATGCCGCGTGGCGCTGAACCTGCAGGTCAGCGCCACGCGGCGGGTTCCACGGTCCGGTGCCGGACGGCTGCTACCACCCCGTCCGCTCACGCACCGCTCACGCAGTCGGTCATCAGGGGGACTCTCCCGGGGAGCAAGCCTCAACCGCTGCCTGGCTCGCCTTTCGACCACTCGCGGCCACGGCGGCCAAATCCCAGAGGCGTTGCCCGAAGTGCGCAGACGCGGCCTTGCTCCCGCGCTAGGCTGTCCGACGTGGCATCAGGTTGGCTGCCACGTAAGGGCGGAGCTACCCGCCACCTTTATAGAGGTGGCGGTACCTATCTGGAGCGGCCGGATGGATCCTGCGGCACGACAGTTCCTTAGCCGGATCGACCGCGGCCCCGCCGGGCTCCTCCTCGGTCAGGCCCATCTCCAACTCGGGTCTGCTGACGACCCCCTTCTGAAACTTGCTCAGAAGAAGCTCAATGAGGAAACCTCGTCGTACGATTCCCTACTATTGGCAGATGAAAAGGCTGGCCCGAGCTTCCCGGCATGGCTGGATGAGCGCTGTCGGCAGCTTTCCGCGTCTGATCATCTGGATCTAATTTCCGAGTACGCCTGGATCGGCGTATGGTCGTCAGCGGTCGACAGCATCTGGCCCTCTGCATTCGAGAAGCCTTGGCGTGAGGTCCAGCGTATCTACAGCGAGCGTCACAGGCCGCCAGACCCGCGCAATAGAAAACGACTCCACTGCACTTTCCTCTACGGCTGCACATCGAGGACGGAGCCGGATGAGAGATTTCCGACTTCCAAGATGGCCTGGCTTCGCCGGCGGACCGTTGCGCAAACTTTGGCCTACCGAATGGTCGAGGCGATCGGTCCATTGGGCACGTTGGCGATCGATGGGTATAGCCCGGATGACTGGCTGCGGCTCGATGATCTGGCGGGTTTGGTCCTCCAGTTGCAGAAGGGCCAATGCCATCTCTTCTCAGCCAACGACCGCATTCGCTTGCTGCCAGAAATCTCGGCGCTTGTTGCCGATGGCAATCTAATTCTTCATGAGCAACCCCTGGCTTCGGTAATCGGCGAAGGATTCACCGGTGGTCTTATCAGCTCTGGCCACACGGCGAAGCACGGCGACCTGCAGCGGGCCGTAAGCTTTTCCGGAGGAACCCACAGCGTTCCGCGAGATCTCTGGGTCCCACTTTCCTCCACTGCTCAGCTAGTGGGTGAGTCTCTACTCGGGGAAGCACCCCCGCTGTCCGCAGATGGGCAATATTTTGCCTTCCGGCAGTTTCTTGGCGGGTCCTCCGGACGAGTTGACTGGGAAGGAATTGGTCGGGGATATTCGTTCCAGCGGGATTTTGAATCCCGTGTCGAAGATGAGGTCTCCAACCGCGCGTCGAGGAAAGAGATCTCGGACCGGCCGGTGTTGCTTCACGGAGCCACGGGAACCGGGAAGAGCACCGCGCTAGCCAGCTTGGCTTATCATCTCGCCAAGCACCGAACATACCCAGTTGTGCACATCAGGCAGGACGCCAACCCATCTGCATTTTCAGTCATCGACTCGTTCTGCCAATGGGCCGAGGGAGAAGGCGCACCCACAACCGTCGTCATCTGGGATGCGATGCGGGAGATGGACTGGTACGCCGACATGGCCAGGCGATTCGCCGGCCGCGGCCGGAGAGTCATTCTCATCGGCAGCACATATCGGATCGGAAAGCTTCCCGCTAAGTATAAGAGAGACTCGTTCGAGGCACCCACGAAACTCTCAGCAAGCGAATCGGCCCGCCTCTCAAAATTCCTCACGGCCTTTGATAGCAACCTCGGCAAAGTTATAAGCCTTAGGTTGGGCAGGGAAAGTAGCTTTCTAGCCTTTCTCTATCGACTCCTCCCGCCGACTCGCGCTGCGGTACGGAGTGGGGTGGTAAAGGAACTCGAGCATGTTGAGCGAAGCCTTATTAGGAAGGCCTCGGCTCCCGGATCGGCCGGGGCACCAAAGACGACACTTGGGCACGCTCTTCTAGAGGCAGGTCTCATTCCTCAACTTGCACTCGAAAAGGCATCCTCTGAGGGAGTCGACACCGAGCAGTTCAACGTTATCGAAGACTTGACAGCTCTTGTTATGGTAGCGGCGCAATTCGGCCTCTCGCTACCACTCGAATTGCTATTGCGGGCCACCGGTGAGCTCGGACACCTGAACGTCGCAAAACTCTTCGACGAGGTCGATCTTGTTCGCTGGGAGGAAGACGCAGAGGGCAACTTCCTGCTCGGCGCTCGCAGTCGCCTCGAAGCTGAGCTTATCGTTTCGAGTCGCCTAGGATCGACGAATCGAGAAGTCGACTTTGCCCACAGACTGATCGTCGAGGCTCGTAGCTCCGAATCTGCCATCTCAGGGCAGCGAGAGGTCGATTTCGTAACAGCTCTCGTTCGAGCCCTGGGCGCACAAGGGGTGAATCCCGAGAAATATCGGCGGGAGTTCCCTAGAATTTCACAGGCATTGCAGGAATTGAGAGAAGAGCGTGGTCTCGAAAATCCGAGATTGATGCTCCAGGAAGCCAACCTGCTTCGAGAGTTTGCCATCTGGTCAAGGAAGCACCCTTGGGATCAACATTCCTATGATGCGGCCAGCTCTGACCAAGCGCTTGAGGTGGCAACGGAGATTCTCTCCGACGCTCTGGAGATGTCTCAGTCTAGCCCGACATTCACGGGAACCTTGCTGGTCGAACTTGCAGCCACATACGCTGCACGCGCCCAGGGGATGCGGGCAAACCATCGGCCGGCGGAGCAGCTGACCCTATTTCGGCTGGCTCGCAACGCCGTCTCTCAGGCACGTGAGAAGGATCAGGAGAGCTATTATCCTCTGGATGTCCTCGCTTGGGCCACAAGGGACATCCTTCAGGGATCTACCTTGACCGATGAAGACCGATCGGAAGCTATCGCCGAGGTATTGAGCGCTTTCGAATTGGTTACACCTGAAGATCTCGCCCCTTCCCAGGTGGAAAACTACCACAAGCGTCGCCAAGAGTTTGCGACCGCAGCTCAGAGCTTCGATATCGCAGACGATTCCTTCGAGGCACTGGCCCAGCGGGGATCCGGTGCCGGCGTGTACTTGCGTACTAGGTCAATCGCCGATCCATCCACCGTCACAGATCCTCTGTCGGACGCTGATCGGCGCAGGATCCACGACGCGCTCACGTACATGACGCATTATCCCGATCTTGTTGCTGCCGACGATCGGTGCCTCAATTTGAGATTCGACCTCTGGTGGCTTCTCAATGCAGGGGGGAAGCTCTTTTCCGAAGAGCGAAAGTGTCTCGCGTTTAACCAGCAGCAATGGCAGGATGCCCTGCAGCTAATTACCGCCATCGAAGAGACTGGACGCACTTATCGCGACGTTCCACTGGCGTATATTCGCGGGGTCTCAGAATTTCATCGCGGCGACTTCGGTGCGGCATTTGAAACATTCTCGGATCTGGAAACGAGGTCCGACGAAGTTAGGGGGCGTCGACGTATTATTCGGTCGTACCTAGCCTCCGATCCTCAAGGTATGCCTCGCACTTACCAGGGAGAAATCGCATGGGTTTCTCGGGATCTTAAGCGGGGAGAGGTGTACGTCGATTCGCTGCGGCGGCGGGTTGCGTTTATTCCGGCCGAGTTCAGGGGGCGAGACCTGAAGCCCGGGGCAAACCTTGGAAGCTTTCACATCGGATTCAATATGCTCGGCATTATTGCCGATCCCGAGAGGTTTCTATCAGTGCGCGGCGGGCGGACCCCTGAATGATGCCGGAAAATCACTCACCGAGTGCAAAGGACCAACTTGTCGAGTTCGTCCGAGAACGCGATCACGTCGACAGCCTTGCACGCGCACTCCTTCCAAGCAGTACAGCTGTCTTCGGTGTCGTTTCACTCCCTATGCCGGATGTTGATAACGCCGCAGAGCTCGCCTTCATTCGCTGTGCCAGCTGGTTGTACTCGCACTACTACGAGGTAGGTCGAGTCAGCGTTGGATTCCTGATGAGGCGCCAACGCGCCGAATCACTGCTAGCGGAGCGCCGACACTGGGAAGTTGTCCATGCGCTACGAACATGGTGCCAGCATAATATTAATCCAACCTCTGCCCATGACTCCAACATCCTAAAGACGTGCAGCAACTGGTTCGAAGAAGAATGCGCAGCCCTCCTCCCCAAGTCTGAGGAAGAATGGAGATGCGCTCTCCAGGCATTGCTCCGGCAGGCGTGCTCCTTTATTCAGGGGCTAGCGCAGCAGATCGAGGCTATTCGATCCGATGACGCCCGTACAGAGATTTGTCTCCAATGGGAGGATAAGATCTCGCGCGACTGGCCTGCTCATCGATTTCACGGCATAATCTCCGAGGCCGCCTCGGATATGGGCCAAAATTCGGTCGATCCAGCCGAGTTCTTTCGTCGCCATGGGCAGAAGATTCGCGAAAAGCTTTCCCTGGTTTCCGTCGAAGCAGACTTCGAGCGGGAAGTTCGAAAGTCAATCGAACGTGCACTCTTGACGGAGCTAGCCGAGCTTATTCCGGTTACCGGCACAGACATCATGGAACGGTTTGGGATTCCTCCAGGCCGGGCGGTTGGCGAACTACTTTCTGCGGCGCGGAAGATTTACGAAGAGCGCGCATGCGAAAAGGATGAACTCCTCTCGCGGCTGCAGCAGATCGTGACATCGAATGCAAGCTGAACCGCATCAATTCAGGCTACGGCCGACATGTGAGGACGCCACCGAGGCACTTGATCTCAAATGAACCTTCTTCGGCGATGGTGGATTCAGTGATTTCTCGTGCCCTCAATACTGTTTGCTCGAACGGGACGCCGCATTGCTCGGCCCACGCTTCGTATGAGGCAAGGTGGGCAACGATCGGGGCCGAGTCGGTGACGTTGATCGTGCCAGGAAGCTGTCGAACGCGGATCTCGCTAAACGCTGTCTCGAGGTAACCGTGTGCCTTCTCCAGGGAGAAGCGGGAGCTGAGGGAGATCCGTGCCGGCCCCTCGGGAATCCCGAGGATGTCTCCGGCAGCCATGACCCAGAGTTGGTCCAGTTCCTGTTTGTCGGCGTCGCTATTGGTCGAGGCGATGAGCACGCCGCCAGGCCGGAGGACGCGTGCCAACTCCTTGATCGTGGCCTCGATGTCGCTGACGTGGTAGAGCATGTGCAGAGCCAGTACGGCGTCGGCGCTGTCATCGGCGAACGGCAGGGCCTGGGCGTCGGCCACCAGGACCGGCTTCTCGACATCGGCAAGGATGCCCGCCGAGATGTCCATCCCGACGACCTGAAGGTCCGGTCGCTCGTTGTGTAGACGGCTGACGAACTTGCCGTTGCCGCAGCCGACGTCGAGGACGATCCCGCTTGTGCTGGCCAGCTCTTCAACGACGATCCCGGGCAGGTCGTACTGCGGCTGCTGCCACCGGTAGATCGACTGGCGGGCGGCCAGGTGGCGTCCGTCGGCGTAGGCGCTGTTCGCGAGGATGGACTTGTCGGCGACAGCGGCGTCCTGCTGTGCGGTGTTGCTCGTCACTGTGGCAGCTCCGGAGGATTCGTGAGTGCGGGTCGACAGCAGGCTTCTCTGACATTCTCACGGAGACTCAGGACGATCGGGGAGCCTTCGTAAGCTGGCTCGGCGAGACGAGTGCTCAGCGCCCGAAGGCGGCTGGAGATGCTCGCTGTTCGCCGGTCCGGTGCGGCGCCCAGCACCACCGAGAGCTTCTCCTGCACGCCGTCGAGGTCGCCGTGGGCGAGGTGGGCGTTGGCGAGGTCGAGGCGGGCTGCCAGCAGGTCGCCGGAGGACTGTTCCTGCTGCGGTGCGGACTCGTACAGGGCGATGGCCCGGGAGGACGCCTCGATGGCGCGGTTCACGTGACGCTGGCTGCCCAGGGCAAGGAGGGCGGTGCCGGCGTAGGTCCACTGCTTGGCCTCGGGAAACGTGAATACGCCGGGAAGATCCACGGCGGCTACGGCGCTCCGCGCCGCCTCGGCAGCTTCCACGGCCCGTAGCGCGCTCGCGCTGTCGCCGAGCGCGGCGGTGGCCCGTGCTTCGAGGCTGAGCAGGCGGGCTGCGATCGTCCCGCTGTCCGCGTACGGCAGCCCAGCTCTGGCCAGTTCGGCGGCCTGGCGGTGGTCCTGCTGCCAGTAGGCGATCAAGGACTGGACGGATCGGGTCCAGGCCCGGAGACCGTTGTGCCCGGCTGACTCCGCGCAGCGCCAGGCCGTTCGCGAGTGGGTGGCGGCGGCCGTGTACTGGCCGAGGTCGAGGGCGACATGGGTGGCCAGGCCACAGAGGCGTCCGGCCTGCAGGTAGAGATGGCTTGTCTGGTAAGGGTGCTGGCGGCCTCGAAGTAAGTCGAACACTCCTCGCCGGAGGGTTCCGATGTCGTGGAAGAGCTCGGACACCGGCTTGCTCACGTAATCCCCTGCCAGCCTCGCGATGTCCGCGTCGATCTGTTCAAGCAGCGTGTCGTCCACGTTGGACGCGCTCGCGAAGCGAAGGAAGAGCGCGGACTCTGCCGAGTCGGCTGCCACGGCCACTACGAGATCATTGCTGTGGTCCGTCCGCCGGGCAGGCACAGGAGGCGAGGCATCGCCGACGCTGCTGGGCGGTGGGACTGCTTCCGCGGCTGCAGAGGGCGCTGCCAGCAGGTCGGCCAACTGGTCGACCGAGAGTTCCAGGGCGCGGGCGAGCTTCGGCCGCATCCAGGGCTGTGGGGCACCCCTGCCGCTCTCCCATCGCCCCACGGTCGTACGGTCCACATCGAGGGCTTCAGCCAGGGATTCCTGGGTGTGGCCAACCGCCTCCCTGCGCTGGATCAGCCGGGACCTCCTGGATGCCATTCCGCGTCCTCCAGAGGTACGTCAGTTCGTCTGCAGTCGTAGCAGGCCAGGTCATGCCCGGGTTTGCAGCACGGATGCCTCGTTGCCGCATCAATTCTGCTCTGGTTCACCCGCGTTGGAGGCGGTTCTGTAGATACCTGCCGGGTGAATCCCGGCGTGGTTCGGCCCGCTGCCGACCTCGTCCCGGTGAAAGGTCCGCGCTCATGTCCGTCGCCACCCGGCAGGCCACTGCCCCCGCCCCGTTCGGCTTTCGCGTGCTGCCCAGTGTCGAGGCCGTGCCGGACGCCCGGCGGCGGGTGATACGGACCGTGCGCGGTTGGGGCCTGCCGCTGGCGGAGGACGCACTCCGCGATGTCGAGTTGCTGTCCAGCGAGCTGATCACCAACGCCGTGTCCCACACCCACGCCCCGTGCGTCGTCTGCGTGTCCTGGGACGGTGACCGACTGCGCGTCGAGGTGACGGACCTCGGCCACGAACTGCCGGCTGCCGGCGGGATCGATCTCGACGCCACCAACGGGCGAGGGCTGTTCGTGGTGGCAACGCTCGCGACGAACTGGGGCGCCGAGCCGGACCCCGCTGGCAAGCGGATCTGGTTCGAGGTCGGCACCACCGCCGCCGCCTCGGGCGACGAGCGACTCACCGCGCTAGTGAGGGCCACGGCCCCGAAGGCACGGGACGTCGTCCCTATCAGTGCCTGACAAGACTTCCTCCTGCCCCGACGCGGGCTTGGGGGATGCAGGTGGCCGCGCTGGTCAACAGCCACGCGGCAAAAGCACCCGAGGTTCCTTGCCAACGGCTTGCCCTGGCAACGGATCCACCGCTGTACCCACGACGGGGCCGGGCAGTCGGCCCGCCCCATGAAACCGAAGGAGTACTTCATGCCCGATAACCTGACGACCAGCACCGAGCTGGAGGGCGACGGCCTGCTGGTCGCCCGTACGAAGGTCGCCGCGGCCCGCTCGCGTGGCGAGCAGCCGTCGGACGGCGGCTCCACCGGCCGAACCGACACCAACGACTGACGGCTCCATCACGATGACTGCCGAGCATTTCTCGGTGGTTGAGCGTCTGGGCGGGGATAACTTCCTCGCCCAGACGCTCGGCCGCAGCTTCAAGGTCGCACGCGGCAAAGCCGCGTCACTCGCCGGGTTGATGAGCTGGGATGACCTCAACGCCATCCTGACCCACCACCGGTTCGAACCCCCTCGCTTCCGCCTCGCCGCCAACGGGGAGCAGGTGCCCGCGCACACCTACTCCCGGCCGATCACCACCCGGCGGAGCACCGTCTGGCACCAGCTCCAGCCCTCCGAGCTGCACCAGCGTCTCGCCGAGGGTGCCACGCTGGTCCTGGACGCCGTCGACGAACTCCACGCCGGAATCGGCGCTCTGGCCGGCCAGCTGGAGCGCTGGCTGCGAACCGGCGTACAGGTCAACCTGTACGCCTCCTGGACCGGCACCGAGGGCTTCGGCGTCCACTGGGACGATCACGACGTGGTCGTCGTCCAGCTCGACGGCGCGAAGCGCTGGCGCATCTACGGCCCCACCCGCGCGTTGCCAATGCACCGCGACGTCGAGGCCCCGGAACCGCCGCCCGAGGAGCCCGTCGCCGATCTGGTCCTCACCGCCGGCGACGTGCTCTATCTGCCTCGGGGCTGGTGGCACGCCGTCGCCGCTTCCGAGGGCGAGCACTCGCTGCATGTCACGTGCGGGCTGCAGAGCACGACGGGCGCCGACCTGATCACCTGGCTGTCGGAGATGCTGCGTGCCCACGAGGCCGTTCGAGCGGACATCCCGCGCTTTGGGACCACCGAGGAGCAGCGAGCCTTCCTCGACACGATCGGCAAGCTCATCGCGACCGAGCTGGAGAGCGACGACCTGATCGCCCGCTTCTCCTTCGCCCGCGACGCCACCGAGCGAGCCAGGCTCGCGCCGTCGCTGCCCCACATCACGGTGGTCCCGCCGGATGCTGACCTTCAGGTGCGCCTGGTCACCACGCGGCCCGCGCTCGCGGCCGTGCCTGACGGCACCGTCCGGCTGACCGCTGGCGGCGAGGAGTGGACGTTTGCCGCGAAGGCCGAGCCGATGCTCGTGCTCCTCGCGGACGGGGAAGCTCACCGGCTGGCCGATCTCGCGCAGGCCGCAGGCGTCACCCTCGCGCAGGCGGCCGGTGTCGTGACGGAGCTGGTCGACGGCCAGGCCGCCGCGATCGGAGGTGCACGATGACGGCCCAGCTGGGCCTCGGCACTTACCGCTGTCACGATGTGGCCGAGGCCGCTGTGCGGGCCGCTTCCCGGGGCGCTGACTGGGTGGACACCGCGCCCAACTACGAGGGTGGTCGGGCGGAGGCGGCACTGGCCCTGGTTCTGGCGGCGTATCCGGACCTTCGCGTCTCCACGAAGGTGGGTTTCGTCCCTCCCAGTGCCAGGCGGATCGGCGTGCGCGCTGGTGCGCTCTCCGCCGGTGATGCCAAGCGCGGGCACTGCCTGGCGCCGGACTACATCACCTGGCAGGTCGCCCGTAGCAAGCGCATGCTCGGCCGCATGCCCGACGTCGTATTCCTTCACAACCCGGAACATGACTGCCAGGAAGCCGAGATCGCTGATCGGCTCTACGCCGCGTTCCTCGCTCTGGAGGAGGCGTGCAGCGAGCGCGTCATCAGTTCCTACGGCGTGGCGACCTGGCGCGGTTTCAGTAGCGGGCTCTTCGACGTGCCTGCGCTGCTCGAACTCGCAACCAAGGCCGGCGGCCCGCAGCACCACCTGCGGGCCATCCAACTCCCTGTCTCCCTCGTCCACCTCGTGCCCGTCGCCCAGGCGCTCGACGGACACGGCCCACTGGTCGACGCCTTGGACGCGGGACTGGAGGTGTTCGCCTCCGCCCCGCTCCACGGTGGCGAGATTCCCGGCATCCTGACCCGCGAGCTGACCGACCTGATCAGCCCCGGCAGCACACCCGCGCAGGCTGCCCTCGCCGTCGTGGCCTCGACCACCGGAGTGAAACGCGTGCTCCTGTCGACCGGGAACCCGGAACACTGGACCCAGGCCGCCGACGCCGTCGGCCGACCGCCGTTGTCTCCGGACGTACTGCGAAGGGTCGTTGATGTACTCGGAACCTGAGCCGGACACCGCCAGGCGGATGCGCGAGATGCACGCCACAGCCGCAGCGGCGCTCGACGCGACACCGATCGGCTCGCGCGAAGCGTGGGGCTGGCGTGGACGTACCCTCAGCCGCCCGGTTGCCACGGCGTCCGGCGAGGGCTGGCTCCGCTTGGTGTTCGCCCCCGCCGACAAGGCAGGCGGAAAGCTCTGGGAGGGACCGCAGGAGGCAGAACGGCTCATGCCGCCTGCGGTACCCAGGCCGCGCCTGCGAGAGCGGCGTACCTGGACCGAGGGCAAGCACGGATACTTGGCAGAGCTGTACGACAAGGTCACTGCCTCCACCATCACGACCCACGAGCCGATCCTCCGGGAAGCGCCTGACCTGGACGACGCCTGGTGGGTCGGGCTCAGCACTGCACTCGACGCCATTGCCACCGTGCCCAGCGACCGGGTGGCGGTCCGGCAGGAATACCTGGACCGCGCCATGCCCCAGTATCTGGGCTTCCCGATCGACACCAGAGTGCCGGCCTGGACGACCGCCCACGGTGACCTGCACTGGGCCAACCTCACCAGTCCCAAACCGACCCTGCTCGATTGGGAAGGCTGGGGACGTGCACCCGCCGGCTACGACGCCGCCCTCCTGCACTCCTACAGCCTGCTCATCCCTGAAACAGCCGCCCAAGTCCGCTGCCACCTCGGACACATCCTCAGCACTCCAACCGGGCGATTCGCCGAACTCGTGGTCATCACTGAGCTCTTGCAGACCACCACCCGAGGCGACAACCTCGATCTGGAGGGCCCCTTGCGAGCCCGCCTCGCGAGGCTTACCGGGTGACTTCACCGGCTCCCCCATCACGGGCTCCCCTTCACGATGCTCGACCGGGGGAGCCGCAGAGGCCGCAGCACTCCGAGATCGACGGCCTCCTCCCGAAAGCGCAGACCAGCCGTTGTGTCAGTACCAGATGGCCACTGGACGTCCTGCAGCGTCCTGTTCGGCCACCTCGGGAAGGCACGCGGCGGTGCCGACTGCGACACGGTGGGCAGACCACGCGGCCGCGGCGGCATCGAGTACGTCGTCCGTCGGGACAGGGTCCGCCTCGCCCAGTGCGTCCGGAAGCGAGATACCCACAGCAGACAGTAGAGACCTCCGCAGTGCCTGTCCTCGCCAGCTCCTCTTGTCGTACGTCAACGGCTTTCCGCCGCCCATCGCCTGAAACGAGACTTCTGGGTGCACCTCGTAGATGCGATCGGAGTCCTTGAGCCAGCATTCCCTGGCCTCGCGGAGTTTCGGCGCCAGCGCCCAGGTCTGACGACTGATCCTTTTCCCCGTGATCGAGAAGCACTTGTCGCTGGCTTCCGGGTAGTCCAGCTCATCCCAGACCGGCCTTGGCGCCGTCATGAAGACGCTGCTGCGTCGAGGGCCGAGCACTGCCTTGGCACAGGTATCGGCGGCACGCCAATCGGACTCGACCAGCCCAAGGGGCATGTCGATAGCAACCACGTCGGCGTCACTGGAACGGGCAAGTAGGGATTCAAGCTGCACCTCGACCATGCTGCGGTGGTACGCCCCGTCGACGAGCCAGACGCCAACCCAGCCTCGCTTACCGCATGCATCGATACCTATGACGTTCATCGCCCACCTCAGCGCTGGAAACACTCACTTGTCGGCAAGCTAGCAGCTGCAACGTTGGTGTCATCGAGACTCGACGGCAAGGTGGCTGAGGACGGTACTCGGTTGAGGCGGCACTGAGTTGGCTCGGTCGAAGCCGCGCTTCTGCGGTGCCCTCTGAGCTTGCTCCGGAGGCGCTGGGAGAGCGCACAGGTGCGCGGGGTGGCGGGCGAGGGGCGTGAGCTACAGGCGGCGCGCTTCGAGCGCTCGCACGTCCGGCCGCCCTCGGCCCGCCAGGCTCGGCTGCTCCGCCGCCGTCGCAGCGGAACCCGGGGTAAGGACTCCTTACCCCACAACTTGCTCCGGCTGGCCGGGGCTCGCGGTAAGCAGTGCTTACCGCACAACTTGCTCCGCGTGCGGCCCCCTCCGCCTTCTACGCTGTGGGGCTAGGCTCAAGGACCGGCAGTTGGAGGGGGCATGGACGGCGAGGTCAGGTACATCACGCTGGTCTGTGACGACGTGCCGTACAGCGTCGTGCTGGCCGATCCCGGCACCCGCACCATGGACGTACTGAAGGAGATCCGCCGGCTCACCGGGCTCAGCCTGTGGCACGGCAAACTCCTCATCGGCCAGCTTCCAGCGACGGTTCTCGAAGACCAACCCGAAGACACAGCGCGGACAGCTGCCAGCGCTCTTTGCGCCGTTGGCGCTGTCGCCCATGCGGTCGAGCAGACCGACTGAGGATTCGTCCGCTACCCACCGCGTTGCAGCCGTCCCACACGTTGCAGACCTGGTCAGAGCGGTACGGGTGGCGCTCGCGGGACGACAGGACCCGTTGCGGAGAACGAACCCGTCCCCGCCCTGAGCTGGGCGGGGACGGGTGGTACGACTGGCAGCGAGTCAGCTGCCGGTAGTGACCGGCGGCTCGGCGGGCTCGGGGCAGTAGCGGCTCCAGGCGTCGAGGAAACCGTTGCGGGTGAAGCCCTTGAGCTGCACGCCGTCCGGGAAGCGGATGTTCATCGACCCGATGCCGTAGTCCTTGAGCAGGAGCTGCAGGCCACGGGCGCTCAGCCCCGTCGGTCCGTGCTCGGCCCACGGCGCCTCATGGTCGGCCTTCAGGGCGGTCAGGAGGTGCTCGGTGGACAGGGCGTCCGGGTTGCCACCGGCGGCGAAGACGCGGCGGATGTCGACCAGGATCCTCGTCTTCAGGCCGCCGTCCTCGTCCTGCCCGGACTCGAAGGCGGTCATGGCACGACAGGCCGCGCGGGCACGCACCGGCCACTCACCTCCGGCGAGGTCCGCGACCGTCACCAAGGGCTCCCAGGTGTCAGCGGCTCGGTCGTCGACCGGCATGGGCGGCTCCATGTCGGTCGCCGCGTCGATCAGCGGCACCAGCCAGGCATGGAGACCGTCGCGCAGCTCGCGCAGGCCCGGGTTGTCCCGGTCAGAACGGTACGAGGAGACGCGCTCGCCCGGCGCCCGGCGCCGCATCCGGATGACCACGGACCGGTCCATGATCGTGTCCGGGAGGTCCCCGATCCCGGCCAGAGCCGCCATGGCGAAGGTGGGGAACTTGACCACCTTGTGGTCCGGTCCGACGACCCGCAGGGTAGGTCGGTTGCGCTGGTGACCGGCGTTCAGCAGGCCACGCAGGTCCTCGTTCTTCTCGGCCGCCTTGACGGTGCCGAACATGGTGTCCGCCTCGTCCACGAGCAGGGTCGGCGGTTGGTCGGTGATCGACCGAAAGATGGCCGCCGAGGACGCGTTGACCGTGATGAGCGGGTCGTGGACGGTCTCGGTGACGATGTCGAGCAGCCGAGACTTCCCGCAGCGCTTGGCCGGGCCGATCACGGCAAGACGCGGGGCATGTTGCCAAGCGGGCTGCAGATGGGTGGCGGCAACCCACAGCGTCACGGCATCCAGAGCTTGCTCGGACGGGAGGATCACGAAGCGAGCTATGGCAGATCGGAGTTCGCAGAGCAGCTCGGCTCCCTGCGATGACGGAGTGACCGGCAGATCGCCGCTTCCGGTCATCCCACCAAAGATGTCCGGGTCACTGACCGGGTCAGCGGTGACCTGACCGGTCAAGGCACCGGGCTCCCGGTCAGTCCGGTCGGTCAGTACGTCGTTCTGACCGACCGCCGGTCGGAAGTGATCAGGCTGACCGGGGACGGCGACAGGCGGCCAGCCCTGCGCCGGGCCTCCCGGTATGGGCTGCGGAGAAGTAGAGTTCACGGTGAAGCTCCTCGCTGGGGCACGCGACCTGGACCGTCGCGCTGCCACCGGTTGGACTGATTCGCTGATCTGGGGACTTCATCCGGCCCTCGGTGTTGGTAGCACCGAGGGCCGTCGCTTTCCCGGCCTGCAAGGCGGAACGAGCTGATCGGGCTCAACTCGCAGGCGGTTGGACTGGGTTGCGCCGCCGTACGACGGGCGGGCGACGCGACGATACGACTGCCCTGGTGGAAGATCCACTGCTCCGGTCGTCGTCCTCTCACGGCAGACAAACCCCTGGGCCCACCTGCCGCTCCGCGATCACGCAGCCTCACCGCCAGCCGTGGCGTCAATGCCCAGCAGTCGCAGGAGGTCCGCGGTGATCACCCGGTACTTCTTGCCGAGCCGAAGCACACGGCACGGGTAGGCGTCCCGCCTCGCCAGCTCGTAGCCCTTGCTGCGGCCAAGGCCGATGGCGCGGTTGGCGGTGTCCAGGTCGATCGCGGCCGGCAACGCGAGCAGCTCCGCCCGGCTCATGCCCGTGAGCTCCTGGTTGCCCATCTCAGTTCGCACAGCTGTCTCCATTCACAGGGGCGAGCCCCTGTCTGCGGTCCCGGCAAGTCCGGGATCGAGGAGCAGCTTGCACCGCAATAATGTGTCGATATGACACACGACGAAGTGGAATCTTGGTCGGCGCAGGTCACGAGAACCGTGATCGCCGAGGTTCGTAGGTGCCGGAAGGAGCTGGGCATGACCGCACAGGACCTGGCCGACGCCTGTGAAGAGCTGGGCCACCCCATCCCGCGCAACGTCATCGCGAACTGGGAGTCCGGGCGTCGGCTGACCCTCACCGTCCCGGAGCTGCTCGTGCTCGCCAGGGCTGTCGACACGCCGCCTGCCGCCCTGGTCTTCCCGCTCGACGGAAGCACCAGCGTGGACTGCCTCCCGCACGAGAGCCGAGATCCGTGGACGGCGTTCAGCTGGTTCACCGGCGAGGACCTGGACTTCGGCGACGCGGCCGTGTTCCGCGAGTACGCGGGCGTCGAGCACCGCCTCCGGACCGGGCATCACGACGCCTGGCAGCTCCAGTTCTCCGGCGCGAGGGAGGACTGGCCGCACGGCGCCGAAGCCAAGTTCGACCGCCTCGTGAAGGCCATTCGCTCGGAGCTCGTGCCGATCCGGCATCGCATGCGCGAGCTGGGGCTGACTCCCCCTCCGCTCCCCAGCCACCTCGCATTCCTCGACACCGACCACAAGGACGACCAGATGAAGGAGGGAACCCCGTGAAGGGCTCCACCTACCACCGCTGCTACTGCCGGGACGCCGACACCGGCAAGCCGCTCGGCAAGGCCTGCCCGAAGCTCAGCAGCCGCAAGCACGGTTCCTACGCGGTGCGCCAGGAGCTGCCCAACCGCGAGGACGGCTCACGCCGGTCCTTCAACCGCTCCGGCTATGAGTCCCGGAAGACCGCCCAGGCCGATCTCGACCAGGTCCGCGAGCTGCTGCACATCCCGGACGCGGATGATCCTGAGGGCCTCGCGCAGATAGCCGACCTGCTGGAGAAGGTCGCCCACGAGAAGGTGCCGCTGCCAGACGTCGAGGAGACCCGTCGCCGGCTCGCATCCGGGCAGGACCTACAGAACCGGCTGACCGTCGGCGAGTGGCTCGACCAGTGGCTGGCGAGCAAGCGCGGCCGCCAGACCGCGATCAGCCGGGACGAGAGCAGCATCCGGCTCTACCTCAAGCCGCGGATTGGCCACATACGGCTCGACCGCCTTCGGGTCCGACACCTGGAGGAGATGTTCGCGGCCATCGAGGAGGAGAACGTCGAGATCGCCGAGGCGAACGCCCAGCGGCGAGCCGCCATCGACGAACTGGCGCAGATCCCTTGGAAGGGACAGGAGTTCCGCGCGCAGCGCAAGGCTCTCAAGGCCGCCATCGCCGGGATGGAGCCGTTCCGGCGGACCGTCAGCGCGTCGACCTGCCAGCGGATCCGCTCCACGCTCAGGGCCGCCCTCAACGCCGCGATCCGACGGCAGATCATCACCTTCAACCCGGCGTCCCATGTCGAGCTGGAGGCCGCCAAGCGGCCGAAGCCGCTCGTCTGGACCGAGGAGCGGATCGAGCACTGGGAGCTCACCGGCGAGCGGCCGTCGCCGGTGATGGTCTGGACGCCAGAGCAGACGGGCCTGTTCCTCGACCAGGCCGCCGAGGACCGCCTCTACGCGCTGTTCCACCTGATCACCTTCCGGGGGCTGCGACGCGGCGAGGCGTGCGGTCAGCGCTGGGCTGACACCAACCTGAAGTCGGGGCTGCTCACCGTGGCCAAGCAGCTCGTCGTGGACGGCTGGGCGGTCTACGAAGACGACCCGAAGACGGACGCGGGCGCCCGGACGATTGCCCTCGACTCGGAGACGGTGGCGGTGTTGGAGGCCCATCGCGAGCGGCAGCGAGCCGACCGCGAGGAATGGGGCACCGCGTGGGTCGAGACCGGCCGGGTCTTCACCAAGGAGAACGGCGAGTGGCTGCACCCGACCGCCGTGACCGACCGGTTCCGCGAGCTGGCCGAGGAGGCCGGCCTCCCGCCGATCCGCCTGCACGACCTCCGCCACGGCGCGGCCACGCTCGCTCACGCGGCGGGCGCGGACCTGCACTCGATCAAGGAGATGCTCGGCCACTCCTCGATCGGCATCACCTCGGACACGTACACGACCCTGCTCCCGCAGGTCGACCGGGCGATCGCAGAGGCGGCGGCCCGGCTTGTCCCCCGAGCGAACAGGCCGCGCAAGGTTGCCCAGTCCACGGCGGCAACCGACCCGACCAGGCCATCCGCTCACGCATCGCTCACGCAAACGGCCTCGGACGAGAAGTCCGAGGCCGGTGATCAAGCCCCCGGAAGGCCGAAGCTGCAGCTCGTCCGGGGTGGAAACGTGAGCCCCCTGTCGGGTTCGAACCGACGACCCCCGCTTTACAAGAGCGGTGCTCTGGCCAGCTGAGCTAAGGAGGCACGGTGACCGTCCGCGGCGGACCACGGCGGTACCACGGGCAGTGTAGCGGGCCGGTGCGGGGCGGCGCCGTCGGTTTTGGCCGGTGGGACGGGGTGCCGGGCGGGTGATTTGGGTGATGTGTCCGGCTTGTGATCGGACCGATGCCGAATTCGGCCACCGGCGGGGGCTGACAAGCGGATGAACGTCCGGGTACGGTCGCGGGGAGACCGACCCCGTTCGACTCCTGAACGCGGAGCACCGGTCCCGACAATCCAGCCTTTACTCGGATCGTCCGGCACGTTCCTGCCGGTGAAGGAGAGCACAGCCATGGCTTCTGTCACGTTCGACAAGGCGACCCGCCTGTACCCCGGCGGCACCAAGCCCGCCGTCGACGCCCTGGACCTGCACGTCGAGGACGGCGAGTTCCTCGTCCTGGTCGGCCCGTCCGGCTGCGGCAAGTCGACCAGCCTCCGCATGCTGGCCGGTCTGGAGGACGTCAACGGCGGCGCCATCCGCATCGGCGACCGCGACGTCACCCACCTGCCGCCGAAGGACCGGGACATCGCCATGGTGTTCCAGAACTACGCGCTGTACCCGCACATGACCGTCGCCGACAACATGGGCTTCGCCCTGAAGATCGCGGGCGTGTCGAAGGCCGAGATCCGCCAGAAGGTGGAGGAGGCCGCGAAGATCCTCGACCTCACCCAGTACCTGGACCGCAAGCCGAAGGCGCTCTCCGGCGGTCAGCGCCAGCGCGTCGCGATGGGCCGCGCGATCGTCCGCGAGCCGCAGGTCTTCCTCATGGACGAGCCGCTGTCCAACCTGGACGCCAAGCTCCGCGTCTCCACCCGTACCCAGATCGCCGGCCTGCAGCGCCGCCTGGGCATCACCACGGTCTACGTCACCCACGACCAGACCGAGGCCATGACCATGGGCGACCGCGTCGCGGTGCTCAAGGACGGTCTGCTGCAGCAGGTCGACTCCCCCCGCCACATGTACGACAAGCCCGCCAACGTCTTCGTGGCCGGCTTCATCGGCTCGCCGGCGATGAACCTCGTCGACGTCCCGCTGGTCGACGGCGGCGTGAAGTTCGGCGGCTCGGTCATCAACATCTCCCGCGAGGACCTGGCCGGCGCCGGCACCGACAAGACCGTCACGGTCGGCATCCGCCCGGAGCACTTCGAGATCGTCTCCGGCGGCGGCATCGAGGGCGTCGCGGTCACCGTCAACGTCGTCGAGGAGCTCGGCGCCGACGGCTACGTCTACGGCACCACCAAGATCGGCGGCGACGACACCGACATCGTCGTGCGCGTCCACGGCCGCCAGGTCCCGCAGAAGGGCGAGACGATCCACGTGGTCCCGACCGGCGGCGAGACCCACGTCTTCTCCACCAGCACGGGCCTGCGCCTGAGCAAGTGAGCCGACGGCCCGGGCGACCGGGCCGCGCCCACCGCAGCACGACCGGGCCCCGGCGGACACCGTTCCGCCGGGGCCCCGGCGCGTCCGGACGAAACGCCGGGCCCACCGGCGGGGATCCCGCAGGCCCGCTCCCGTCCGGCCCCGGGCGGCGACCCGTCCGACCACCCGTCCGGCCGCCCGGCCGTCAACCGCATGACGGAACAAAACAGGACACCGGTCACTCATTGGTGTAACGCAGCGCGACCTTTCCGCCACCCGTCGCTACGCTCCTGTGGCGTGAAGCAGCTCCTACGCCGTATCGGCCAGACCGTGGCCCTCACCCTGCCGGTGATCCTGGTGACCACCGGCACTCTCGCCGTGACCCGGGTTCCGTGGGCTCCTCCGACGGGCCTCGACCAGCAGGTGGTCGCGGCGTCCAGCAGCGACGGCAGCATCGGCCGCACCTCCGCCGGGTCCGCCGACAGCCCGCGGGACGCCCTCCGCACGGACCTGCTCAACGAGCTCGACGCGCACAACCCGGGCACCGCGCTGGACCTGCTGGAGCGCACCATGCGCGAGAAGCCGTCGCTGACGCCGTACTGCACCGAGCTCGCCTCGGAGCTGGGCCGCGCGGCGGTCCGCAAGTACGGGGGCGACGTGCAGCGGGCCCGCTCCTTCGCCCGCCCGGTCTGCGACGGCTCCTTCGCCGCCGGCGTCACCACCTGACGGCCCCTCCCGCGGCACCGCCCGATCCGTTCCGACCACCCGCGAGCGCTGCGCCCCCTGCACCTGGGCGCAGCGCTTCCGGCTGCCCACGGCCGCTGTCCGCGGCCCGTTGCGCGTGACCCGCGGCCCGCTGTCCGCTGTCCGCCGATCCTGCCGGACGGGCTCGGCGGCCCGTTCGGGTGCAGTGCCGCCGGACGCATGGGGTCAGCTCCCCGCGGAGCCTATTGTTCTGGCTATGACCGCTGATCAGACGCCAGCCGACATGGCCGCGGAGCTCGCGGCCGCCGCCGACCCCGTCACCCTGGCCGCCGCGCCCGCCGTCACCCAGGCGGTGATC
Organism: Kitasatospora arboriphila; assembly: GCF_039528095.1. Classification (NCBI taxonomy): domain Bacteria; kingdom Bacillati; phylum Actinomycetota; class Actinomycetes; order Kitasatosporales; family Streptomycetaceae; genus Kitasatospora; species Kitasatospora arboriphila. Next base: position 39,593 of record NZ_BAAALD010000041.1, on the reverse strand, counting down.
CTGGCGGGCGGGCAGGGTTCCCGCCTCCGCCCGTACACCGACGACCGTCCGAAGCCGCTGGTGGAGATCCCCGGCACGGGCATCCCGATCGTCGGCCACCAGCTCTCCTGGCTGGCCTCCGAGGGCGTCACCGACGTGGTGATCTCCTGCGGCCACCTCGCGGAGGTGCTGCAGGAGTGGCTCGACGGCACCGAACTGCCGGTGCGGGTCCGCACGGTGGTCGAGCACGAGCCGCTGGGCCGCGGCGGCGGCCTCAAGTACGCCTCCGCGGCCCTGCCGCGGCCGGCCGAGCCCTGGTTCGCCACCAACGGCGACATCTGGACGCGGTTCAGCCTGCGCGAGATGGCCGCCTTTCACCACGAGCGGGCCGCGGTGGCCACCCTGGCGCTGGCCCGCCCGCGGATCCCGTGGGGCGCGGTGGAGACCGACCGCTTCGGCAACGTGCTGGACTTCGTCGAGGCGCCGCCCTCGCCCTTCCTCATCAACGCGGGCCTGTACGTCTTCGGGCCGTCGTTCCGGGCGCTGCTGCCCGACGTGGGCGACCACGAGCGGACGACCTTCCCGCAGTTGGCGCGGGCCAAGCAGCTGGCGGGCTATCAACTGCCGCAGGGCTGCTACTGGCGGGCGATCGACACCGTCAAGGACCTGACGGAGGCCGCCAAGGAGCTCGCCGCGGCCGGCCGCCCCGCCAACGACTGACCGCACGCACGGGACAGCCGACGGACCGCGCGCACGGGAACGGACGGCTGACGCACGCACGGGAACGGCGGAGGGGCCTCCCACCCGGGTGGGAGGCCCCTCCGCCGTTCGGTGCGCCGCCGCGCCCCGGGCCGCCGACAGCTCTTCCGGCGGCGCCTCAGGCCGTGGCCGCCGGCCCGGTGGGCCGGTCCATGCCGAGGGACGTGAGGCCGCCCAGCGGCGCGCTGCCGAGCACGCCGCCGATCAGGCCGGCGCTGCTGCCGGGCCGCGGGGTGGACCCGCTGCCGCCGGTGCCGCCCGAGGAGCTCCCGCGGGTGCTGGTGGACCGGCCCGGTCCGCCGCTGCTGCCCGCGGTGGCACCCGACTTGGTCGACTTGGACTTGCCGCCCCTGGTCGAGGAGGAGGACGGCGAGGACTTCCCCGAGGGGGACGGGGAGGTCGACCGGCTGGGCGACGGGGAGGGGCTCGGCGTCGACGACTGCGAGCTGCCGGTGCCGTTGCCCGGCCAGAGCGGCGAGCCGTAGTCGGTCGGCGGCTTGACCGGCGCCGGGCCGGTGCCGCCGCCGGTACGGACGGCCGCTCCGAGCATCGAGCCGATCAGCAGGGTCAGCCCGACGACCACCGCCGCCACCACGGAGCTGCGCCGCAGCACCCGCCGGCGGATCGCCTGCGTCGCCTCGGGGCCGTACTGCCGCCAGGCGTCGAGGGCGATCCGGCCGTCCAGCGAGCCGAACGGCGCCCCGGCGATCAGCAGCGGGCTCCATGCCGCCAGGAAGATCAGGTCGGGGGCGTCGTACACCGGCACCGACCGCCAGCTGACGGTGAAGAGCAGCGCCGCGGAGAGCGTCATCGCCGCGGCGGACGCCACCCGCTGCCAGAGGCCGAGGACGGTGAGGACACCGACCACGATCTCGGTGAACGCCACGCCCAGCCCGGCGCCGACCGGGTGGTTCATGGCGAACGCGAGCAGCGGCTCGGCGACCTTCCAGGGGTGCAGCGAGGAGAGCCAGCGCATCATCGAGCCGCGCTCGCCGCCGTCGAAGTACACCGGGTCGCAGAGCTTGCTGAAGCCGGCGTAGACGGAGAGCGAGCCGAGTACGACCCGCAGCGGCAGCAGCACCAGGCCGAGGTCGACCCGGCGGCCCGGGTAGCGGGCGTGCCGGGCGTCGGCCGGGCCCGCGGCCGCGGGGGCCTCGGGCAGGTCGCCGCTGGGCGTCCAGCCCCGGGTGATCGGCTCGTACGGCAGCGGGGGCGGGCCCGCCTGGCGCGGTACGGCGTGCAGCGGCTGGGTCTCGTCGCCCGGTCCGCCGGCGCCGGGCCCGGTCGGGCCGAAGCCGGGGGCGCCCGCCGGGGCGGGGACGGTGGTGAGCCGGACGGCCTCCAGCAGCCGGGTGGCCGCCATGTCGCCGGGCGCCGTCTGACCGCTCCAGGTGACGGTGGTGACCCGGCCCTTGCGCCGGGGCGCGGCGGTGCCGGCCCCCGCGAAGGCGGGGATCTGCGCGCTCGGCACCACGACCTGCGGCGTGACCAGGGGTCGGGCGCCGAGGCCGGCCACGCCGGCCCGGATGCCGTACGGGTCCCCGAAGGCCGCGCCGACCGGCACGTCGATCATCGGGGCCACCGGGGCGGCGAGCCGGATGCGGAAGCTGGCCTGGGTGCTGCTGAGCTTCGCGGGATCGGACGGCACCCTGACCGTGCTGAGGCCCGGTCCGGGGTCTATCCCCGCCGTGCCGCCCTGTCCCGGGCGCCGAGGTGTTCTGGTGTCCACACCCCACTAACCGGGTGACGGGCCCGGAGGACACTCTCCCGGGTGGATTCCCGGCGTGGATTTGAAGTGATCATGGGAAAACCGATCGGGCCCGGCCGGACCCGATCGGTTCCTCCCACGAAGCTGTCCGTTCCGGGCGGAACAGCGCCGTTGCGGCGCTGCCGGCCGGCGGGGAACCACCCCCAGCGACCGCCGCCGGTCAGCGGCGGGCGCGCATCCGGGCGGCCTCGTACAGCACGATGCCGGCGGCGACACCGGCGTTCAGCGACTCCGTCTGGCCGGGCATCGGGATGCGGACCCGGATGTCGCAGGTCTCGGCGACCAGCCGGGAGAGGCCCTTGCCCTCGGAGCCGGCCACGATGACCACCGGGCCGGTGAGCGCGTCGAGGTCGCCGATCTCGGCCTCGCCGTCGGCGGCCAGGCCGACCACCATCAGACCGGCCTTCTGGTAGGCCTCCAGGGCGCGGGTCAGGTTGGTGGCGCGGGCGACGGGCAGCCGGGCGGCGGCACCCGAGGAGGTCTTCCAGGCACCGGCGGTCATGCCCGCGGCGCGGCGCTCGGGGATGACCACGCCGTGCGCGCCGAAGGCGGCGGCGGAGCGGACGACGGCGCCGAGGTTGCGGGAGTCGGTGACCCCGTCCAGCGCCATGATCAGCGCGTCCTCGCCGGCGTCGGCGGCCTCGGCGACCAGGTCGTCCGGGTGCGCGTACTCGTACGGCGGGACCTGCAGCACCAGGCCCTGGTGGTTGAGGCCGCCGGTCATCTGGTCGAGCTGGGCGCGCGGGGCCTCCATGAGCGGGACGCCGCGCTCGTTGGCGGCCTGGTACGCGTCGCGGACCCGGTCGTCGGTGTCGATGAACTGCATCACGTACAGCGCGTTGGCCGGCACGCCGCCCTGCAGGGCCTCGACCACGGAGTTGCGGCCGACCACCAGCTCGGCGGCACCGGCGCCGCCGCGCCCGCCCCGGCCGGCGCCGCCGGCCCGGCGCATGCCGGCCCGGGACTTGGCGTCCCGCTCGCGCTTGAGCGCGGCGTTGGCGGCACGCTGCTTGGGGTGTCCCTTGCGGGCCTCCCCGGGCGGGGTCGGGCCCTTGCCCTGCAGTGCCTTCCGGCTGTGGCCGCCGGTACCGACACTCGCGCCCTTCTTCGACCCGGGGTTGCGGCGGTTCCTGCGCTGGCTGTTGCCGGCCATGGCTGTACTTCCTGTCTCTTCTACGTCTTGAGGTTCGTCATGAGGATGGGCCGTAGCCGGTGGAGCACCGGCTGCGGCCCACGCTCGCCCCGTGGCCGGGGCTACTGGTTCGCCGGTCCCGCCCGTGGGCGGGACCTACTGGTTGACCGTCCAGCGGGGGCCGGACGGGGTGTCCTCGATCGCCAGCCCGGCCAGCCCGAGCTGGTCGCGGATGGCGTCCGCGGTGGCGTAGTCCTTGCGGTCCCGGGCCGCCTGGCGCTGGTCCAGGACGAGCCGGACGAGCGAGTCGACCACGCCGTGCAGGTCGTCGCCGCGGCTGCCGCCGGCCCAGAAGTCGTCGAGCGGGTCGAGGCCCAGCACTCCGAGCATCGCACGGACCTCGGCGAGTCGCGCCACCGCGCTGTCCTTGTCGTCCGCGGTCAGCGCGCTGTTGCCCTGGCGGACGGCGGTGTGCAGCACGGCGAGGGCCTGCGGGACGCCGAGGTCGTCGTCCATCGCCTCGGCGAAGGCGAGCGGGACCTCGGGGGCCGGGTCGACCGCGCCGCAGCGCTCGACGGCCCGCTCGACGAAGCCCTCGATGCGGGCGAAGGCGGTCTCGGCCTCGCGCAGCGACTCCTCGCTGTACTCGATCATCGAGCGGTAGTGCGGGGAGGCCAGGTAGTAGCGGAGCACGATCGGACGCCAGCGCTGCACCATGTCGGAGACCAGCACCGAGTTGCCGAGCGACTTGCTCATCTTCTCGCCGCTCATGGTGACCCAGGCGTTGTGCACCCAGAACGCCGCGAAGTCGTCGCCGTAGGCCTTGGACTGCGCGATCTCGTTCTCGTGGTGCGGGAAGATCAGGTCGATCCCGCCGCCGTGGATGTCGAAGGCCCGGCCGAGGTACTTGTGCGCCATGGCCGAGCACTCCAGGTGCCAGCCGGGGCGGCCGCGGCCCCAGGGGGTCTCCCAGCTGGGCTCGCCCTCCTTGGCCCGCTTCCACATGGCGAAGTCGCGGGCGTCCCGCTTGCCGGTCTCGCCCTCGCCCTCGGGCTGCAGGAGGTTCTCCAGCTGCTGGTTGGAGAGCTCCAGGTAGTCCGGGTAGGACTTCACGTCGAAGTAGACGTTGCCCTCGGAGGCGTAGGCGTGGCCGCGCTCGATCAGGCCGCGCATCATCTCGATCATCTCGGGCACGTGGCCGGTGGCCCGCGGCTCGGCGGTGGGCGGCAGGCAGCCGAGGGCGGCGTAGCCGTCGTTGAACGCGCGCTCGTTGGCGTAGGCGATCTGCCACCAGGGGATGCCGAACTCCCGGCTCTTGGCGATCACCTTGTCGTCGATGTCGGTGACGTTGCGCACGAAGGTGACGTCGTAGCCGCGGTAGCCCAACCACCGGCGCATCACGTCGAAGTTGAGGCCGGACCGGATGTGCCCGATGTGGGGCGGGGCCTGCACGGTGGCACCGCACAGGTAGATCGAGACACAGCCCGGTACAAGCGGGACGAAGTCGCGTACCTGGCGGGTGTTGGTGTCGTACAGGCGAAGGGTCACAGCGTCAAGCGTAGTGGGCCCACGGGGGTGCCCCGCCACCTTTACGGGCGCGGGACTCCCGCCGTCGCAGCGGTTCCGGGGCCCGCCGACCCGTGCCCGGGCGGGCCGCCCCGGCGGACGGGCCGTCAGGGCGGCGGGCCGGGCGGACCGGCGGGACGTCAGGAGGTCCGATACACCAGGGCGGTGGCGATCGCGGCCAGGCCCTCGGCGCGGCCGGTCAGGCCGAGGCCGTCGGTGGTGGTGCCGGAGACGGCGACCGGGGCGCCGACCGCGGCCGAGAGCGCGGCCTGCGCCTCGGCGCGGCGCTTGCCGATCTTCGGGCGGACGCCGATCACCTGGATCGCCACGTTGCCGATCTCGAAGCCGGCGGCGCGGACGATCCGGGCGGCCTCCGCGAGCAGGGCGGTGCCGGCGGCGCCGGACCACTCCGGGCGGTCGGTGCCGAAGTGCGCGCCGAGGTCGCCGAGGCCGGCGGCGGAGAACAGCGCGTCGCAGGCGGCGTGCGCGGCGACGTCGGCGTCCGAGTGCCCGGCCAGGCCGTCACCGGCGTCCGGCCAGTCGAGTCCGGCGACCCGCAGCGGGCGGCCGGCCTCGAAGGCGTGCACGTCGGTGCCGATGCCGACCAGCGGCATGACGGGAGCGGCCGGGACGGCGGAGCCGGCGGCGCCGGTGGGGTCAGAAACCATCGGAGGCCCTCCTACGGGCGAGCACGGCCTCGGCGAGCACGAGGTCCAGCGGACGGGTGACCTTGAACGCCTCCTCGTGGCCGGGCACCACGACGACCCGGCCGCCGAAGCGCTCGACCAGCCCGGCGTCGTCGGTGACCGGCGGGAGGCCGCCGGCCGACTCCTCGGCGACCGCCTTCTCGTGCACCTCGTGCAGCACCGAGCGGCGGAAGCCCTGCGGGGTCTGCACGGCGCGCAGCGCGGAGCGGTCCGGGGTCTCCAGCACGGGTTCGGGCACGCCGGGCTCCTGCGGCTCGACCCGCTTGACGGTGTCGGCGAGCGGCACGGCGGGGACGACGGCGTCGGCCCCGGCGCGGACGGCGGCGGCGACGGCGTCCACCACCTCGACCGGGACGAGCGGCCGGGCCGCGTCGTGCACCAGCACCGCCTCGACCTCCTCGGGGATGGCCGCGAGTCCGAGCCGGACGGACTCCTGCCGGGTGGCGCCGCCGGCGACCACGCGGACGTCCTTGCCGTCGAGGCCGTGGCTGCCGAGCAGGGCGACCACCTCGGCGACCCCGTCCGGCGGGGCGGCGACCACGACCAGGCCGATCGCCCGGCTGCGGGCCAGCGCCCGGACGGCGTGGACCAGCAGGGGCACCCCGCCGAGTTCGCGGAGGGCCTTCGGGGCGCCGGGCCCCAACCGCTCCCCGCGCCCGGCGGCGGGCACCACCGCCGCTGCAACTGCTGCTGACCCGTTCAGGTTTCGCTCCTTCGGCGAAGTGGGTATGGCCATGGCGTGCGCCGCACGGCGTACGCGACGGACCCCTTCCGACTGCACGTTAGCCAAACCGCTCCGACGAGTCCGACACCCCGCGCGCAGGGCCGGCGTGCGACCGGGGTGCGTCGGCCCGTGCGGGGCGTCCGCACGACGGGCGCGCGGGCCCGCCGAACGCGCCGTCACCCGGCCGGCACCCGCGGCCCGGATGCACCGTGGGCGGGCACGCCGAAGCGCCCGAGGTGCCGGAGACCGACCCGGACAACGGTGTGACCGGGATCGCGCACCGGCATCGGGCGCTGGGCGTTGCGAAGCCGCTTAGGAGGCGAGGACCTCGTCGAGCAGCGTCTCCGCCTTGTCCTCGTTGGTGTTCTCGGCCAGCGCGAGTTCGCTGACCAGGATCTGGCGAGCCTTGGCGAGCATCCGCTTCTCGCCGGCCGACAGGCCGCGCTCGCGCTCGCGGCGCCACAGGTCGCGGACGACCTCGGCGACCTTGATGACATCGCCCGAGGCGAGCTTCTCGAGATTCGCCTTGTAGCGACGCGACCAGTTGGTGGGCTCCTCGGTGTACGGCGCGCGCAGCACCTCGAAGACCCGGTCGAGACCTTCCTGACCGACCACGTCGCGCACGCCGACGAACTCCGCGTTCTCGGCGGGCACACGCAGTGTCAGGTCTCCCTGCTGCACCTTGAGCACCAGGTAGGTCTTGTCCACACCTTTGATCTGGCGAGTTTCGATGGCCTCGATCAGCGCGGCCCCGTGATGGGGGTAGACCACCGTGTCGCCAACCTTGAACGTCATGTGACAGGACCCCTTCCGTGGCTTTCCAGAATAACACGCTTCTCGGCGCACCCGAAGGGCGTTTTCGCAGGTCAGGGCAGGTCTCAGGGCTTGACAACCACCCCCATGACGTGCTGCGACCGGTGTTCGAGGAGGGCTTCCCGCAGGTCGGAGGCGGTTCGGCAGCTCGGCGAAACCTCTGGCAACACCGCCGAAACCATGATTGGATCTTGAGTTTTCGTCCGATCCGCCGCCGTGTCCGAACCGTTATCCGGTGACCCTCCCGGCGGGACCCGTGCGACCTGCGCCGGTTCGTGGACGTCCGGGATCGCCGCGGCGGCGTGCTGCGGGTGCGTACGGACGGAGGACCGCGACACGGGGCCACCCCGTGGGAGGCGGGCGTAAGCGGTCGGTAGTCTGATCGCTGACCACCCCACGTGATCCACATCCGTGATCCACACCCAAGGAGAAGTCGCCGCCGTGAGCCGGAGCCTTCGACGCGGCGCGGTCGCCGCCATCGTCCTCGCCGCTGTTCTGCCGCTGTCCGCCTGCGCGGCCGGCAACCAGGCGGAGACCCTGCAGATCAAGCCGGACAACGCGGCGACCTCGGTCGGCCAGAACCTGCGCCTCAACAACGTGCTGCTGGTGACCGCCAAGGGTGCCTCCTCGGACGAGGCCGGCCCGGTCAACCTGACGGTCAACATCGCCAACACCGGCTCGGCCCCCGAGGTCCTGCAGTCCGTGTCGGTCGAGGGCGCCGGCAACGCCACCTTCACCGACGCCAAGGGCGCCGAGGTGTCCGAGATCACCATCCCGGCCGGCGGCTCCGTGCTGATCGGCGGCGAGGGCCAGCCCGCCGTCCACCTGTCCTCGGCGAAGCTCCCGCTCGGCGGCTACGCCGACACCGACTTCACCTTCAAGACCGCGGGCAAGGTCGGCCTGCCGGTCGGCGTCGTGCCGGCCGAGGGCCTGTACGCCTCGTTCGGCCCCAAGGCTCCCGAGGAGAGCGCCAAGCCGTCGGCCTCCGCGAGCGCCTCGGCCACCGCCACCGGCTCGCCCTCCGCCACCGCCTCGGGCTCGCCCTCCGCCACCGCCTCGGCCACGGCGACCGGCTCGGCCACCGCGACGGCGAGCGCCTCGGCGCACTGAGCCTCGGCACACCGAGCCGCAGCGAACCGCGCGTATCGACTGCAACGGCCGAGGGCCCCGCACGGAGCGGGGCCCTCGGCCGTCGTCGTCACCGGGGCCGGTCGGCCCGGGCCGGCCTACGGCTCGAACTTGTAGCCCAGGCCGCGGACGGTGACCAGGTAGCGCGGCGCGCCCGGGTCCGGCTCGATCTTGGCGCGCAGCCGCTTGACGTGGACGTCCAGGGTCTTGGTGTCGCCGACGTAGTCCGCGCCCCAGACCCGGTCGATCAGCTGCATGCGGGTGAGCACCCGGCCGGCGTTGCGGAGCAGCATCTCCAGCAGGTCGAACTCCTTGAGCGGCAGGTCGACCTTGGCGCCGTCCACCGTCACCACGTGCCGGTCGACGTCCATCCGGACGGGGCCGGCCTCCAGCGCGCCCGGGCCGCTGCCGTCGCCGTTGCCGTTGCCGTCCTCGCCGCGGCGGCGGAGCACCGCGCGGATGCGGGCGACCAGCTCGCGGGTGGAGTAGGGCTTGGTGACGTAGTCGTCCGCACCTATCTCCAGACCGACGACCTTGTCGATCTCGCTGTCCTTGGCGGTGACCATGATCACCGGCACGTTGGAGCGGACGCGCAGCTGGCGGCAGACCTCGGTGCCCGGCAGGCCCGGCAGCATCAGGTCGAGCAGGACCAGGTCGGCGCCGTTGCGCTCGAACTGCTCCAGGGCGTCGGGGCCGGTGGCGGCCACGGCCACCTCGAATCCCTCCTTGCGGAGCATGTACGAGAGGGCGTCGCTGAACGACTCCTCGTCCTCGACCACCAGTACTCGGGTCACGATCGGGCCTCCGGGGCAGGAAGGGGGGTTGGTGCTGTGGTGTCGGTCTCGTCCGCCTCGGTCGGCGGGACGGTCGCGCGGCCGCCGGCGGGCACTTGCCCGGCCGGGAGCCGCAGGGTGAAGGTGGATCCCTGGCCCTCGACGCTCCACACCGCCACGGTGCCGCGGTGGGAGGCCGCGACGTGCTTGACGATGGAGAGGCCGAGGCCGGTTCCGCCGGTGGCCCTTGATCGGGCCGGGTCCACCCGGTAGAAGCGTTCGAAGATCCGCTCGCGGTCCTTCTCCGAGATGCCGATGCCCTGGTCGGTCACCGAGATCTCGATCAGCTCGCCGTCGGCCTCGCCGAGGACGGCGGCGCTGGAGATGCGGCGGGTGGCGATGGCCACCCGGGTCCGCGGCGGGCTGTAGTTGACGGCGTTCTCGACGAGGTTGCCGAGCGCGGCCGCGAGCTGGCCGCGGTTGCCGTGCAGGTAGAGGCCGCCGGTGCCGCCCGCGGCGATCAGGATCTGCTTGGCGGCGGCGGGCTGGCGGCAGCGGTCGATCGCCTCGGCGATCAGCTCGTCGACCGGGACGGGCTCGGGGTCGACCAGCAGCTGGTCGTCCTGGACCCGGGACAGGTCGATGATCTCCTGGACGAGGCTGGCCAGCCGGGTCGCCTCGATCTGCATCCGGCCGGCGAAGCGCTGGACGGCCTCCGGGTCGTCGGAGGCGTCCGCGACGGCCTCGGAGAGCAGCGAGAGCGCGCCGACCGGGGTCTTGAGCTCGTGCGAGACGTTGGCCACGAAGTCGCGGCGGATCGCCTCGATCCGGCGCCGCTCGGTCAGGTCCTCGACCAGGACGAGGACCAGCCGGGAGCCCAGCGGGGCGACCCGGACGGAGACGGCCAGCGGGTCGGACGCGCGGGCGCCGCCGGGCCGGGGCACCTCCAGTTCGACCTGTCGGATCTCGCCGTCGCGGCGGGTCGCCCGGGCCAGCGAGAGCATCTGTTCCACGGCCACCGCACCGCCGCGGACCAGTCCCATCGCGTAGGCGGCGGAGCTGGCCTTGACCACCTCGTCGCCCTCGCCGAGCACGATCGCGCAGGAGCGCAGCACGGAGAGCACCGTGTCCACGCCTGCCGGCAACGGGGGTTCGTACGCCAGGAGCCCGCTGCCCCCGGTCCTGCCGGCGGAGCCGCCCCGGGGGGAGGCGCCGCGGGCCTGCTCGCGCTCGCTCCAGCGGAAGGCGATGGCGGCCGTGAGACCGACGCCGAGCCCGGCTATGGCGCAGGCAGCGGCGGTGGCCACATTCACGTCCATGCCACTCAGCCTAAGCGCAGGTCGGGCACGCTCCCCAAGGGTGCGATCAAGGGCTCGGCCGCACGTTGCCGAGAATTCACCTTCAGTCCTCCACCGGTTCACTGCGGGGGTCGTGCGCGGTCGCCCGGACGGCTCAGTGTGGTCGACGCAAGCCCGTGCGGGCGGTGACGCGGCTACCATTCGCGCCACCAGCAGCGGCCGTCCTCGGGACGGACCGGTCGGCACCGCCACCGACAGAGCTACTGACGGACCGGCCGGCCCTCCGTTCGGGGGGACGGGCGGCCAGGAGGAGAGAGCATGCGCGACCAGTACCACGAGGAACTCGACTCGATCAGCGACGGCCTGGTCGAGCTCGCCCGGCTGGTCGGCTCGGCCATGGGCCGGGCCACCACCGCGCTGCTCGACGCGGACCTGGCCCTGGCGGAGAGCGTGATCGCCGCCGACGAGAAGGTCAACGACCTCCACCACGACCTGGAGAACCGGGCCATCGACCTGCTGGCCCGGCAGCAGCCCGTCGCGACGGACCTGCGCATCGTGGTCACCAGCCTGCGCATGAGCGCCGACCTGGAGCGCTGCGGCGACCTGGCCCGGCACGTGGCCAAGGTGGCCCGGCTGCGCTACCCCGAGTCGGCCGTGCCGAACGACCTGCACCCGATCGTGCTGGAGATGGGGCAGCTCGCCCAGCGCCTGGTCGCCAAGGCCGGCCTGGTGATCTCCACCAAGGACGCCAACGCCGCCCTGGAGCTGGAGCGGGACGACGACGCGATCGACGCCCTGCACCGCGAGCTGTTCTCGCACCTGCTGGACGACCGCTGGCAGCACGGCATCGAGACCGCGGTCGACGTGACCCTGGTGGGCCGCTACTACGAGCGGTTCGCGGACCACGCGGTGTCGGTGGCCAAGCGCGTGGTCTTCCTGGTGACCGGCGAGCACGCGGACGAGTTCGCGGCGGAGGCGGCGGCCCTGCAGGCCGAGTGATCCGCGGCCCCCGGACGGGGCACGGCGGGGGCGCGTCGGCCGGGGGCGCACGCGTGCGCGGGCGCCCTACCTCCGCGCGCCCGTTGACGCCCCGTCCGGGACCGGTTTTCACTCGTTCTGGGCATGCCGGCGGGTGCTGCGGCGTGCCGTGGTGTGCCGTCGACTGCCGTCGACAGCCGTCGATGAGGAGGACCCGACCGCGATGAAGGCTGACCAGAACCCGACCACGGCCGCGGCGGGACCCGCCGCGCCGCCCTCCGTGAAGCTGCTGCCGGTCGTCGCCGCGGGCTGCGGCTGCGGGCCGGGGTGCGGCTGCGGCTGCCAGTCCGGTGCCCCCTGCCAGTGCGGCGGCGCGGACGGCGGCTGCTGCGGCGGCCACTGACGCCGGACGCCCCGGCCGGGCGGCGCTGCTGCGTCGTCCGGCCGGGGCGTCGCCGTGTCGGCGCGGATCGTCGCCGTGCCGGGGCGGATCGTCGCCGTGCCGGGGCGGATCGGGCCGGACGCCTAGAAGGTGACGTCCATGCACTGGTAGAAGGCGTTGCCGGTGTCCGCGACGTCCCAGATCGCCAGGACCACCTGGTGGCCGGTGCGGCCGGAGGGCAGGGTCGCGGTGTGGCTCAGCGTGGCGGGCGGCTGCGCGCCGTTGTAGGGGACGGTGAGGAAGGGCGTGGTGTCCAGGTTGGCCCGGGTCACCTTGCTGCCCGCGTTGTAGCCCGGCTTGGTGAGGTAGTAGCGGAACTGCGTGGTGGCGTGCCGGGCGGTGAACTTCCAGGTGAAGGTCAGCCGCTGGCCGGCGCTCACCCGGGTGGCCGGCCACGCCCCGCCGCGCGGGTCGTCGAGCTGGGCGAAGCGGCTGTTGCCGCCCGCGCAGAGGGTGCCGTCGGCCGGGCCCTGGGCCGGGAATCCCTTCGGCCCTTCGACGCTCTGCGGCTCCCACTGGATGTCGCCGCAGTTCTTCACGGTGCCGGCGGCGCACAGGGCGGCCCGGCTCGGCGGGGTGGTGATCCAGGCGTGCGAGTACGCGGGGATCGCGGTGGCCAGGGGCACGGCCGCGGCCGGCGCCGCGGCCGCCAGGATGTGACGCTTGCGCATGGTGCTCCCTCCGTGGGGGTGGATGGAGTGTGCGTGTGCGTGCAGGGAAGGCCCCGGCGGGCAGCGCTCAGCATGGGGTTTGGCGTGCCCGCGCCAGGTGCGGACCACCACGCTAGGAGCGGCCGCCCGCCCCGTCAATGGTCTGAACCAGTCTGCGGCACAGGCGGACTGACGGAGCGTCGGCGGATTGCCGCCGGCGGCGGGCTCACCCCTCGCGGCCGGGCGGCCCCTCCGCGGCCCGCCCGTGCAGCTGTGCGGCCCGGGCGGTGAGGTAGCGCCGCTCCGGCATGCTGGTCGTCCGGGCCGCCGCCGTGCGGTACGAGTCCAGCGCGCCCGCCGTGTCGCCCGCCGTCTCCAGCAGGTGGGCCCGCACGGCGTGCACCCGGTGGTGGCCGGCGAGCGGCCCGCCCTCCGCGTCGAGTCCGTCGATCAGTTCCAGGGCGGCGGCCGGACCGTTGACCATGGCGAGGGCGACCGCCCGGTTGAGCGTGACCAGCGGGCTGCCGGCCACCTGCTCCAGCAGTCCGTACAGGCCGAGGATCTGCGGCCAGTCGGTGTCCTCGGCCCGGGCGGCCGCGTCGTGGACGGCCGCGACGGCGGCCAGCAGCCGGTACTCGCCCGGCCGCCCCCGGTGGGCGAAGGAACCCCTGAGCAGCGCGGTGCCTTCGGCGATCAGGTCGCGGTCCCAGCGGGTGCGGTCCTGCCGGTCCAGCGGGACGAGCTCGCCGTGCGGGCCGGTGCGGGCCGGCCGGCGGGCCTCGGTCAGCAGCATCAGGGCCAGCAGCCCGGTCGTCTCGCCGTCGGCCGGCAGGCTCCGGTGCAGCTCCCGGGCCAGCCGGACGGCCTCGCCGGACAGGTCGGCCCGGTGCAGGACGGGCCCGCCGGAGGTGGTGTAGCCCTCGTTGAACATCAGGTACAGCACGTGGAGCACCCGGCGGAGCCGCTCCGGCCGGTCCGGCGCGCCCGGCTCCGGCACGTCGAACACCGTCGAGGACCCCTTGAGCCGCTGCTTGGCCCGGCTGATGCGCTGCGCCATCGTCGCCTCGGGGACGAGGTGGGCGGCCGCGATCTGGGCGGTCGTCAGGCCGCCGACCGCCCGCAGCGTCAGGGCGATCGCCGAGGCGGGCGTGAGCGCCGGGTGGCAGCACATGAACAGCAGGGCCAGGGAGTCGTCGGCCGCCGGTGCCTGCGGCGCGGCCGGCTCCCTCGCCACGCGCTCCTCGCGCCGCCGCCGCGCCGCCTCGCTGCGCATCAGGTCGGTGCGGCGGCGCTCGGCGGTCCGCAGCAGCCAGCCGCGCGGATTGTCCGGGACGCCGTCCGCGGGCCAGTGCCGGGCGGCGGCGATCAAGGCCTCCTGGACGGCGTCCTCGCAGGCGCAGAAGTCGCCCCACCGCCGGGTCAGCACGCCGAGGACCTGCGGCGCCAGCGAGCGCAGCAGGTCCTCGACGACGGGCCGGTCGGTCACAGGTCGAACGCCGCGTCGGTCATCACCTGGCGCACCTCGACCGGCTGCTGCGTCGGCACCCCACCGGGGCCGGGCACCGCCGAGATCCTGGCGGCGATCTCCAGGGCACGGGCCTCGGACTCCACCTCGACGAGGTTGAACCCGGCCAGCACCTCCTTGGACTCCGGGAAGGGGCCGTCGGTCACCACCGGGGCCGTGACCCCGTCCGAGCGCACGATCCTGGCCAGCCGCGGGTCGGCGAGCGGCGTGAACTGCACCATCTCCCCGCTCGCGACCAGTTCCTCGGTCAGCGCCGCGTAGTAGTCGAAGTGCGCCGCGACGTCGCCCGGGGCCCACCGGTCCATGGGCTCCTCGAACGCTCCGCCGTCGTGGTTGACCATCAGCAGGTACTTCGGCACGTGGACTCCTCGCTCTTTGGCGCGCCACGGTGGCGCACCCGCTCCGTGGACGGAGCCGTCACCCGGTTCTCTACACCGACCCGGCCGAGGACGCGGATCGGCCCCCCGCCCGGCGCGGGACGCGCCGGACGGGGGCCCGATGGCGTGGGGCTGTTACTTCTTGCCCTGGTTCTTCACGGCCTCGATGGCGGCGGCCGCGGCCTCCGGGTCGAGGTAGCGGCCACCGGGGGTGACCGGCTTGAAGTCGGCGTCGAGCTCGTAGACGAGCGGGATGCCGGTGGGGATGTTCAGGCCGGCGATGTCGGCGTCGGAGATACCGTCCAGGTGCTTGACCAGGGCGCGCAGGCTGTTGCCGTGGGCGGTCACCAGGACGGTGTTGCCGGCGGCGAGGTCCGGGACGATCGCGTCGTACCAGTAGGGGAGCATGCGCTCGACGACGTCCTTGAGGCACTCGGTGCGCGGACGCATCTCGCTCGGGATCTCGGCGTAGCGGGCGTCGCCGGCCTGCGAGTACTCGGCGTCGTCGGCGAGCACGGGCGGCGGGGTGTCGTAGGAACGGCGCCACAGCTGGAACTGGTCCTCGCCGAACTCGGCGAGGGTCTGGGCCTTGTCCTTGCCCTGCAGGGCGCCGTAGTGGCGCTCGTTGAGGCGCCAGCTGCGGTGGACCGGGATCCAGTGGCGGTCGGCCTTGTCGAGCGCGATCTGGGAGGTGCGGATGGCGCGGCGCAGGAGGGAGGTGTGCACCACGTCGGGGAGGATCCCCTCGGAGAGGAGGAGCTCGCCGCCGCGGGCGGCCTCCTTCTCGCCCTTCTCGTTGAGGTCGACGTCGACCCATCCGGTGAAGAGGTTCTTCTGGTTCCACTGGCTCTCGCCGTGGCGGAGCAGGATGAGTCGGTAGGTCGTGTCAGCCATGGGCGCCAGTTTAGAGGAGCCGGTTATCCGCTGGTCCGACCGTCTCATCCCGGGTAATGTGCGGCTACCACTTGTGCCACTTACCGAGCGTCCGGGCGGTCCACCCCTCCTCCCGGGCGCGCCGGTCGGTCATGCCCCGGGAGCCGCCGATGTCCGCCGCCGTCCGCCTGCGCAGCACCGTCTCCCAGGCGGTGGGCGGGCTGCCCCGCCAGTTCTGGTGGCTCTGGACGTCGACCCTGGTGAACCGCCTCGGCGGCTTCGTGGTGACCTTCCTGGCCCTCTACCTCACCGACGACCGCGGCTTCTCCCCCGCCTACGCGGGCCTGGTGGCCTCGCTCTTCGGCCTGGGTTCGGCGATCGCCGCCGTCGGCGGCGGGGTGCTGGCCGACCGCTGGGGCCGGCGGCCGACCCTGCTGGCCGCGCAGCTCGGCACCGCGGTGTCGACCGCCGTCCTGGGCTTCTGCCAGGACCGGGTGGCGATCGCCGTGACGGCCTTCCTGGTCGGCCTGGCGAGCAACGCCTCCCGGCCGGCGATCTCGGCGATCATCGCCGACCTCGTCCCCGCCGAGCACCGCGTGCGGGCGTACTCGCTGAACTACTGGGCGATCAACATCGGCTTCGGCGTCTCCGCGGCGGTGGCCGGTCTGATCGCCGCGCACGGCTACCTCGCGCTGTTCCTGATCGACGCGGCCTCCACGCTCGCCTGTGCGGTGGTGGTCTTCGTCCGCGTCCCCGAGTCCCGGCCGGAGTCCCGTCCCGAGCAGCGCCCGGCGGGCACGGCCGCGGCCGGCGCCGTCCCGGCGGAGCCCCCGACGGGCCTGGGCACGGTCTTCCGGGACGGCCGGTTCATGGCGCTGGTGGCGGTGAACCTGCTGCTGGCCGTGGTCGCCCAGCAGGGCAGCACCACGCTGGCCGTCGACATGGGCCTGGCGGGCATCTCGGCGGCCCGGTACGGCCTGGTCATCGGCCTCAACGGCGCGCTGATCGTGCTGCTGCAGCTGCCGCTCACCCGGGCGATGGAGGGCCGCAGCCGGACGGGCCTGCTGGTCGCCAGCTCCCTGCTGACCGGCTGGGGCTTCGGCCTGACCGCACTGGCCGGCGGCTCGGCCGGGTTCTACGCCGCCACCGTGGCGGTCTGGACGATCGGCGAGATCATGGCCGCGCCGACCATGATGGGCCTGGTCGCCGAGCTGTCCCCGGCCCGCGCCCGCGGCCGCTACCAGGGCGTCTACTCGCTCTCCTGGTCGCTGGCCTCGTTCGTCGGCCCGGCGGCCGGCGGCTACCTGCTGGAGCACGCCGGCGGCCGGGCGGTCTCCCCGCACGGGCCACGGCTCCGGCCGGGGCCCCGGCGGCGGCCGACACCGTCGCCGCCGAGCCGGCCGCGAGCGCCGCGGGCGGCTGACCGCCCGTCCCGCTCAGTCGGCCGCGACCGGCCCGGGGGCGTCCGCCGCGGGCCCGTCGCCGGCCGGGCCGGCCAGGTGGGCGAAGGCCGAGAGGTTGCGGGTGGACTCGCCGCGCTTGGTGCGCCACTCCCACTCGCGGCGGATCGCGGTGGCGAAGCCCAGCTCCAGCAGGGTGTTGAAGGGCTCGTCGGCGTTGTCCAGGACGGTGCCGAGCAGCCGGTCGACGGCGTCGGGGGTGAGCGCCTCCAGCGGCAGCCGCCCGGTGAGGTAGACGTCGCCGAGCCGGTCGACGGCGTACGCGACGCCGTACAGCCTGGTGTTGCGTTCCAGCAGCCAGCGGTAGACGGCCTCGTGGTTCTCGTCCGGCCGGCGGATCACGAACGCGTTGACCGACAGGGTGTGGTCGCCCACCCGCAGCGCGCAGGTGGTGGACAGCTTGCGGGTGCCGGGCAGCGTCGCGACCAGCGTGTACGGGTCGGTCACGGCCGGCTCCCACCCCACCCCGGCCTCGTCGAGCGCGGTGCGCAGCAGGGTCAGCGCCTCGTCCTTGGTACGGAATGCCATGACGCCGACGCTACTCGGCGGTACGGCCCGGCACCCAGCAGGGGCACGGGGAAACCCGGCGGGCACGGGGCGACGGGCGCCCCGTGCGGTGCCTCAGGCGAGCCGGAGCCCGCCGGCCGGGCGGGCCATCGCCTGGGCGTAGACCTCCGCGGTGGCGGCGGCCGCGGTGTCCCAGCCGAACCCCGCCGCGTGCCGGGCCGCCGCCGCGCCGCGCTCGCGCACCAGCTCGGGGGCGGTGGCGTACGGCTCCAGCGCCGCCGCCCACCGGGCGGGGTCGTGGCCGTGCACCAGGCTGCCGGTGACGCCGTCCCGGACGGCGACGGGCAGGCCGCCGACCGCGGCCGCCACCACCGGGGTGCCGCAGGCCTGCGCCTCCAGGGCGACCAGGCCGAAGGACTCGCTGTAGGAGGGCATCACCAGCGCGGTCGCGGCGCGGTACCACTCGGCGAGCCGCGCCTGGCCCACCGGCGGGTGGAAGCGGACGACGTCCGAGATGCCGAGCTGGGCGGCCAGCTTGTGCAGGCTCTCCGGCTTCGCGAGGCCGGTGCCGGACGGCCCGCCGACCACCGGGACGACCAGCCGCTCGCGCAGCTCGGGCCGCCGGGCCAGCAGCACGGCGACCGCGCGGAGCAGCACGTCGGGCGCCTTGAGCGGCTGTATCCGGCCGGCGAACAGCAGCACCGCGGCGTCCTGCGGCAGCCCGAGGGCGGCCCGGGCGGCCGACCGGCTGCCGGGACGGAAGACGTCCAGGTTGACGCCGGGGTGGACGACCGCGAGCTGGTCGCCGCGGGCGTCGTAGTGGTGCGAGAGCTCGGCCGCCTCCTCGGCGGTGTTGGCGATCAGCCGGTCCGCGGCCTCCACGACCTGCGTCTCGCCGATCACCCGGGCGGCCGGCTCGGGGGTGTCGCCCTCGGCCAGCGAGGCGTTCTTGACCTTCGCCATGGTGTGCATGGTGTGCACCAGCGGCACGCCCCAGCGCTCGGCGGCCAGCCAGCCGACCTGCCCGGACAGCCAGTAGTGCGAGTGCACCAGGTCGTAGTGGCCGGGGCGGTGGCCCGCCTCGGTGCGCAGCACCCCGTGGGTGAAGGCGCAGAGCTGGGCCGGCAGGTCCTCCTTGACCAGGCCCTCGTACGGCCCGGCGGTGACGTGGCGGACGAGCACGCCGGGGGCGAGCTGCACGGTCGGGGCGTCGTCGGAGGCGATCGCCCGGGTGAACACCTCGACCTCGATGTCCAGCTCGGCGAGGCGCTTGGCGAGCTCCACGATGTAGACGTTCATGCCGCCGGCGTCGCCGGTGCCCGGCTGGTGCAGCGGCGAGGTGTGGACGCTCAGCATGGCGATCCGCCGCGGACGCCGCGGCCGCCCGCCGATCAGCGCCTGGAGGCGGCCGCGACGGGCCGACGGGGCGGTGCCGGCGGTCTGCGCCGGGCCCGTGCCCAGCTGCGCGAGCCGCTCGCGACGGGCCGCGCGTACGGGGTGCTGCGTCACCTGGCTGAAGCCTCCTCGTGCTCCCCGGTCGATGGTGCATCCGGTCGTGCGGGCAGGGTCGCGGGCCCCGGCGGGCGGTGGGCCCGGCCGCGGCGGTCCGCGTCCGACGCGCAGCCGCCCGGAACCGGTCGTTCCGGGCGGACGGACGTCCAGTGTGCCAACCAGGGGAGCTGCGGCGGGTATTCCCGGATGACCGGTGAGACCGCCGACGGGCCCGCCGCGGCCCGGAACCCGTGGTCGGGCGCCCACGGCCGGGTGCCCGTGGCCCGGCGCACGCGGCCCGGATTCGACGCCGGGGCTCCGGACCGGGGTCCGGACGGCCGCCGCCGCCCGGGCCGCCGCGTACGCTGCGGGCATGGCCGCCTTCGACCCCTCCCCCGCCCGCGGGCCGCGTTCGACCCGGCCGGTCGGGACGGTGACCCGGGGCACCACCAACACCAACCGGCTGCGCCGGATGGACCGCTGGATCGTCCACACCATGGCCCGGACGCTGCGCGCGGCCCCGCAGCCGCCGATCGCGGTGGACCTCGGTTACGGGGCGGCCCCGTGGACGGCCGTCGAACTCGCCTCCCGGCTGCGGGCCGGCCGGACGGACGTCCGGGTGGTGGGCATCGAGATCGAGCCGGCCCGGGTGGCGGCCGCCCTGCCGTACGCGGACCCGCCGCTGCTGACCTTCCGGCGGGGCGGCTTCGAGGTGCCGCTGGACGGCGCCTCGGCGCACCTCGTCCGGGCCGCCAACGTGCTGCGGCAGTACGAGGAGGAGTCGGTGGCCGCGGTCTGGGAGCGGCTCTGCGGCCGGCTGGCCCCGGACGGCCTGCTGGTCGAGGGTACCTGCGACGAGATCGGCCGCCGCCACGTGTGGGTGGCGCTCGGACCGGAGGGGCCCCGCACCGTCACCTTCGCGGCCCGGCTCGCCGACCTGCAGACCCCCTCCGACCTGGCCGAACGGCTGCCGAAGGCGCTGATCCACCACAACGTGCCGGGGCGGCGGGTGCACGCCTTCCTCACCGAGTTCGACCGGGCCTGGGCCGCGGCGGCGCCGTACGCCGCCTTCGGCGCCCGGCAGCGCTGGACGGCCGCCTGCGCCGCGATGGCGCAGGGCTGGCCGCTGGTGGACACCCGCCGGTGGCGGCACGGGGAGGTCACCGTGGCCTGGTCCGCCCTGGCGCCGTAGCGGGCCGGCGCGGCACGGGTCCGCCTGCTGGCGTGGGACGGGCCTGCGGGACGGCTCGGCTGTGCGGAGCGGCGGATTCACTCGAACGAGTTATCGAATTCCTCTGGCGTGTTGACGCCTCGTCACGCCACCATGGAATCGATCGCACGAACTGCCGACAGCCCCGTGAGGTTCCGTCAGCTCCGCTGCGTCACACCGCACGCACCGCACGCACCGCACACACTGCACACACCACGGGCCCCGACCACGCACGGCGCCGGCACCGCCGCGGACGGGCCGGCCCTCAGACCTCCGACTCCAGCGCGCGCCACACCCGTTCGAACACCCCGTAGACCTCGGCCCCGAACAGCACGAAGCGCACCTCGGCGACCTCGCCCGCCCGGCCTCCGGCCACCTCGTCCGCGACCGTCGTGAGGGCGATCCGCGCCGCGTCGTCCAGCGGCCACCCGTAGATCCCGGCGGAGATCGCCGGGAAGGCCACCGAACGCGCCCCCAGCTCCACCGCCACCCTGAGCGACTCCCGATAGCAGGAGGCCAGCAGCCCAGCCCGCTCCGCCCGATCCTCCGTCAGGAACACCGGCCCCACGGTGTGCACCACCCACCGGGCCGGCAGCCGCCCGGCCGTCGTCGAGACGGCCCGGCCGGTCGGCAACCCCTTGCCGTAGTGCGAGGCCCGCAACCGACGGCAGTCCGCCAGGATGTCCGGACCGCCCCGGCGGTGGATCGCGCCGTCCACCCCGCCGCCGCCCAGCAGCGACGAGTTCGCGGCGTTCACCACCACGTCCACCTGCTGATCCGTGATGTCACCCTGCACAAGCGTGATCTGCGTCACCGTCACCGACCTCCTGTCAGTCCCCTCCGCAGTCCCCCTCGCAGGGCCCTCACGGTAATCGCGAACGCCGCCGAGAGCGTGGCAATAACCACAGCAGCGGCCGCCAGTCAGAGAAATCCCCGGAGATCACGTTATGGTCGCGAGAAGCTCCCCGACCCGCGGTGCCAGGCGGGCACTGCGCACGGACGTCAGCCGTTGGGCAGTCGGGGAAAGGAAGGATCGACCAATGCCCGCAACGGGAGACGGGCGGGCATCCGCTGCCGCTGCCAGGCTCGGCGCCGCCGATGCCGCCGACACCGCGCACCGCGCGGGCACCGGAACGAACACGCCCACCACCGCCGCGGCCGGGCGCCCCGCCGCCGGCCGACCGGTCGCCCAGCGCGCCAAGGCGGCCGCGGAGACCGGCGCCCCCAGGTCGGCCCGCCCCGACGGGGCCCGCGAGCCAGCGCCGATACCGCATCCGCGGACGACCCCGTCCGAGCGGGGCGAGCCCTCCGACGAGGCGCCGTACCGGCTGCTGGTCGTCGCGGACGCCGGCTCCGGGGACGTCAGCCTGATCGAGTCGCTGGTCGCCGAGAGCGGCGCCCGGGTCGAGCTGCACCGCGCCGGGGGCATCGAGGAGGCCGCCGCGCTGCTGGCCCCCGTCCCGATGGTCGCCCGGCGCACCCGCCAGCGCCCGGTGGACTTCAACTGCGTCCTGCTCGACCTCGCCGCCCCGGCCCACGGCACCCAGGGCGGGCCCGCCGCCGAGCACTTCCCGTCCGACGGGCTGGACGGGCTGCGCGAGCTGCGCCGCCGCGCCCCGCACGTCGCCCTGGTCGTCCTCACCGACGCGGCCGGCGCCGAACTCGGCGCCGCGGCCGTGGCCGCCGGCGCCCAGGACTTCCTGGTCAAGCGCGAGACGGACGGCCCGCTGCTGGCCCGCGCCCTGCGGTACGCGGTCGAGCGCAAACGGGCCGACGAGTCGCAGCGCCGACTCGTCGAGGCCGAACTCCGCGGCCAGGAGAACGCCCGCCTGCAGCGGCACCTGCTGCCGACCCCGCTGCTCGACGGCGCGGGCCTGGCCTTCACCCGCCGCTACCGGCCCGGCCGCCGCCGGGCGCTGCTCGGCGGCGACTTCTACGACGCCGTCCGCACCGACGACGGCACGGTGCACGTGGTCATCGGCGACGTCTGCGGGCACGGGCCGGACGAGGCCGCGCTCGGCGTGGCCCTGCGGATAGCGTGGCGGACTTTGGTCTTCGCCGGGCTCACCGGGCAGGAGCTGCTCACCACCCTCCAGCACGTGCTGGAGCACGAGCGGCGCAGCGACGAGATCTTCGCGACGCTGTGCATGCTGGTCCTCGTCCCGGGCGCGGAGACCGTCGGTGCCGACCCGGCCGACGGCACGGCCGTGGGCGTCACGGCCGCGGACGGCGCTGCCGGCACCCTGCCGGTCGAGACGGTGCGGCTGTTCCTGGCGGGCCACCCGGCGCCGCTGCTGCTCGGCCCCGACGGGCCGCCGCGGCTGCTGCCGGCGGACCAGGCCGGTCCGGCGCTGGGCCTGCTGCCCTGCGACGACGGGCTGGCCGCCTGGCCCGCCGTGGAGCTGGAGCTGCGGCCCGGGTGGAGTCTGCTGCTCTACACCGACGGCCTGGTCGAGGGCCGGGTCGGGGCCGGGTCGCGCCGGCTCGGCCAGGACGGTCTGATCGAGCTGATCGCCGACCACCACGCGACCGGGCTCACCCGGGGCCGGCTGGTCGACAGCGCGCTCGCCGAGGTCGAGGAGCTGAACGGCGGTGCCCTGACGGACGACGTCGCCGTGCTGCTGCTGGAGCGCAATCCGGTGCCCGCCCTGATGGGCTGAGCCACCGGACGCCGAGAGGGCGGCACCCTTGCGGGGGTGCCGCCCTCTCGGCGTGTCGTCGGACGGGTCGTCGTCGGGGACGCTCCTACCAGGGCCCGTACGGGCCGATGTTCCGCCGGTTGCCGCCGCCGCGGCCGTCGGTGAGCTGCTTGATCGCGGGCCGCACGTCGACCACGTAGACGATGGCCGCGACCAGGCCGATCAGGGTGAGGAAGTTGCCGAGGACGTTGGCGCCGAGGAGCAGGTCGATGCCGAGCGCGAGACCCAGCACGATCAGCCAGAAGCCCTTGGTCTTCTTGTCCGCGGCCCGGTAGGCGTCCTCACGGCGGATCGCCGCGTCCACGAAGGCGAACAGCTTGAAGCCGATGATCGCGACGGACAACCACCACAAGGGGTTGAGCACGTCGAAGAGCAGGATGTGGAACACTGCGGACTCCTCACTGCGGCCTCGGCTCCTCCGCCCATGGTGGCACGGCGGACGGCCCGCGTCGGGGACAACGATCCGAACCGCCCGGGTGTGCCCGGGACGGCGGACCTGCGGGCCTTCCCGTTACTTGCCGGCGGACTTGCGGGCGCGGGCGGCCTTCTTGGCGGTGGGGGCCGGCTCGGCCGGCCCGTCCTGGGCGGTCTCCTCGGGGGCCGCGGCCTCGGCCGGCTCGGCGTCGAGGGCGACCTCGGTCACCGCCGCCTCGGCGGCCACCTCGCCCGCGGGCTCGACGGTGCCGGTGCGGTTCTTCTCGACGACGGCCTTGCCGCGCTCGGCCAGCTCGTCGTAGGCCTCCTTGGCCTTGACCGCGAACTCGGCGGCACGGCCGACCTGCTGCAGGGCGAAGGTCTGGGCCTTCTCCTGGAGCTCCTTCAGGTCCTTGAGCTCGGCGGGCAGCGCGGTGACGGCCTCGGTGACCTTGCCCTGGGCCTCGACCAGCAGGCTCTGCGCCTCCTGCAGCCGGGCGGCGGCCTTCTCCTGGGCGGCCTTGCGGTCGGCCGCGAGGGCCTCGACCTTGCCGGGAACTTCGCGGAGCTTCTCGTAGGCGAGGTCGCCGGCGCCGGCGAGGGCGTAGAGCGGGGTCGGGTCGCTGAGGGTCTTCTTGATGTCGTCGGTGATCGGCATGGCCGGTCCTCCCGGGCGTTGCTGGTGCGTGCGGTGGTCTGGTGCGGTGCCGCAGCCGGGGCGCCGTCGCCCCGGCGGCGGGTCAGTCCTCTGCGGCAGGAGACGCGTCGGGCGCGGGCGCGCTCTCGCGGTTCTCCTTGAGGAAGGCGTCGTAGACGGCGAGCAGGGCCTGCTTCTGCCGCTCGTTGATCAGGGGGTCGGCGAGGATCGCGACGCGGAGTTCGAGCCCCTCCTCGCGCCGCTCCTCCAGGATTCCGGCCTGCACGTAGAGCGTCTCGGCCGAGATCCGCAGCGCCTTGGCGATCTGCTGCAGGATCTCCGCGCTGGGCTTGCGCAGTCCGCGCTCGATCTGGCTGAGGTAGGGGTTGGACACCCCGGCCGCCTCGGCCAGCTGCCGCAGCGAGAACTGCGCGTTCCGGCGCTGCTCGCGGATGTACTCGCCGAGCGAGCCGACGTTCAGTGAGGCCATGCCTCCAGCATGCACAGCACTGCTTGCAATTGCAAGCACGCTGCTAACTGCAGCAATCAGCACGCCGCCCCGGCCCGCCGCCCGGCCGCCGGTCAGGGGCGGGGTGCCTTGGCACCGTGGACGGCGGTGTACTCGGCGGCGAGCCAGGGGGCGAGGTCGGTCACCAGGAGGGCCAGCACGGCGGGGTCGGGGGTGGGGGTGCGGGCGGCCGCGGCGGCCAGGCGCATCTGGTCGGCGCGGGCGGGGTAGCGGGCGGCGAAGACCTCGGCGGACCGGGCGAGGTCGCTCGTCCAGCCGTTCCAGTCGGGCATGACCAGGGTGAATCCCGTCCGCACCAGCCGGCGGGAGATCCCCCGGACGAGCCGTCGGCGCTCTTCCTCGTCCGGGTCGGCGGCCAGGCGTTCCCGCCAGCGGGGCAGGGCGAGCGCCAGGTCGCCGTTGGTCTCGCGGGCGAGCAGGCGGCTGGGCCGGTAGCGGGGCAGCTCCCGGGCGAGGTCGTCCCCGATCAGCGGGGTGCACAGGCAGGCCACGAAGAAGCCCAGGTCGTGGCGTTCGAGCGGACCGAGCAGGGTGGCCGCGCCGTAGACGAGCACCCCGGCGCCGTCGACCACCGGGAAGTCCCTGTCGAGGCCGGCGCCGAGGGCCTCGGCGTCGGCACGGTCGGCCCCGGTCGGCTCCCGGCGCAGGGCGAGCAGCAGGTCGAGGTCGGAAACCCCGGGGACGGCCGTCCCGCGCGGGATGCTGCCGTAGAGGTAGGCGCTGTGCAGCCGGTCGGCCCCGAAGAGGGCGGACGTCCGGGTGCGGACCGCGTCGACGAGCGGACGGAAGGCCGTCGGGACGCGGCCGAGGGAGCCCTCGCGGGCGATGGTTCCATCCTCGGCGAGCCCTCGGTCGTCCCGCTGCCCGCCACCGGAGCCGCCGGAGTCGCCCGAGCCGCCGGTCACGCGGACGCCCCGGCTCGGCGTTCGAGGTTGCCCGCCATGACGGCCAGGACGCGGACGGTCTCCGCGTACTGATCACGGGTCAGGCCGGCCAGGACGGCGGTCCGCAGCTCGGCGACCCGGGCCTCGACCGCGTCGTGGAGGTCGCGGCTGGCGGCGGTGAGGCGGAACGCACCACCGTCCGCGGGTTCGGCCCAGCCGCGCGCCACCAGCCCGTCGGGGCCGTGCAGCGGGCCGCCGTCGCCGGCTCGCGCGTCGGCCCGGAACGGGGCGAGGGCGGCGGCGAGCCCGTCCGGCGTGTGCGGGCCGCCGGCCAGGGTGTGCAGCGCCTGCCACCGGCGCCGGTCGACGCCGAGGTCGGCGAGGTCGGCGGCGAACCCGTCCTCCAGGAGGTCGTGCAGGTGCTTCAGCCAGTGGCCGATGGGGCGGTCGGTCGGGTCGGCGGCCATGGCGGCTCCCCCATATCCATGTAGAATGACATGCAATTGTTCTCCACTATGGACCGGGACGGCGATGGACCGCAAGGACGTTCCCGCGGCGCAGCCGGCGGCCGACGCTCAGGCCGCCGAGATCGCCCGTGCGCTGGTGGCGCTGCGCCGCAGCCAGTCCCGGCGGGCGCTCGCCCGGCTCGCCGCCCACCGGACGGGACCGCCCGCCGTCGGTGCGTCGACCGCGCCGCCGGACGGCGTGGTGGAACTGCTGGACGCGGTGGAGGACGCCTCCGCGCTCACCGTGACCGAAGCGGCCGCCGCGCTCGGCGTGGACCAGCCGCGGGCCAGCCGGCTGGCCGCCCAGGCGCTGGCCGCGGGGCTGCTGCACCGCGAGGCCGACCGGACGGACGGCCGCCGTTCGCTGCTGCGGCTCACCGCGGACGGCCGGGCGCTGCTCGACCGGGTGCACGCCTTCCGCCGCGGGGTGGTGGCCGAGACCACGGCCGACTGGAGCCCCGAGGACCGCGCCGACCTGGCCCGGCTGCTGGGCCGCTTCGTCGCCGACTTCACCGCGGTCACCGGTACCGGCCGCCGCCCCGTCTGACGCCCCGGCCCGGACGGCCGTCAGCGGCGCGGGGCGATCCCGAGGCGGCGGGCCAGTTCGGGTGCCAGCGGGTAGGGGCGCTCGGGCGGCAGCAGCCGGACGGCCTGGGCGTTGCGCCCGGCCCGGATGAGCCCGGCGATCCGGTGCACCTGGGGCGTGAGGTCGGTGACCGAGACGGTCCACTCGTCGACCAGGGCGCCGATCATGGCGCGGCCCACCCCGATCTGGATGCTGTAGTGGTTGAGCGGGGCGCCCGCCGCGGACCGCTCCGGGTCCCACTGGACGTGCACGGCGGCCCGGGCGAGCACGTCCGGGTCCCCGGTGGTCGGGGCGGCGGCGGCCAGGGCGCTCTCCCAGCCCTCGCGGGTGATCCGGACGGCCAGCACCCGCTCCTGCCCCGGCTTGCGGGCCCAGTTGCTGCGGTGCATCAGCCAGCGGAAGGAGGGCTTGATCCAGGTCATCCGGCCGCGCGAGAACGGTTCGACGAACCGCCCGGCGGCGACGGCCGGGCCGGCGATCGCCGGCCCGTACGCCTGGTAGACGACGATGGTGCGCTCGTCGAAGTCGGCGCGGATCTGGCGCAGTTCGGTCACCGGCCCACCCTGTCAGCCGGCCGCCCGGCCGCGCAGGGGGTTTTCCGCCGCGCCGGCCGGACGGGGCGGGCGGCTACGCGGTCGGGGCCGGGACGGCGCAGGCCGCGGAGAAGCCCTGGCTGGTCAGGCCGAAGGCGCTGTTGATGCGCGAGCGGAAGTTCTCCAGCGCGGCGATGGCGGTGAGTTCGACGAAGGCGGCCTCGCCGAGCCGGGCGAGCAGGGCGGCGGCGAGTTCGTCGGTGACGGCGGGCTCGGTCTCGGTCACCGCCTCGGCGTAGGCCATCACCTGCTGTTCGAGTTCGGTGAACGCCTCGGTGTGCTCCCGCCACTGCGGCACCAGGGCGATCTTGTCGAGCGGCAGGCCGAGTCCGTCCGCGGCCCAGTGGCCGTAGTCCAGGCACCAGGAGCAGTTGATCCGGGCGGCGGCGGCCATCACCGCGAGGTGCTTGAGACCGGGGTCGAGGGCGTTCCAGCGGGCGACGCCGCGCTCGGTGCGGACGAAGGTGAGCAGCACCCGGCTGTTGTGGCCGAGGGCGAGCCCGGGGTCGAGGACCTTGCCGTACGTCCGCTGGGAGTACCAGGCGCCGATGCGGTTGAGCAGGGTGCGGGGCGGGGTGAGCGGGATGCGGGCCATGGCCGTGCCTCCTGGGTCGTCGCGCTGTTCTCGCAGAGGGGACGGCGCGGCGCCCGGAAACGTGACACCGGGGGGCGCGGTGCGCTCAGCCCGTGCCGGTGAACCGCCGGTAGGCGGGGGCGAGGAGGTCGGCGAGGTCGCGGCCGCGCACGGTGCAACCGGACGGGCCGAGCGGGTCCAGGGCGGGGGCCGCCGGGCGGTCGTCGCCGTCCGTGCGGAGGGTGAAGTCGCCTTCCCAGAAGGCGCGGTCCGCTCCGGCCGGGACGGCGGCGGGGCGGGCGTCGGGACGTTCGTCAGGGCGTTCGGCGGTCACGGCGGTCAGGCTCCGGCGGCGTCGGCGGAGAGGGTGAGCAGGTCGCGCAGGGCGTCGGCGGAGAGTTCGGTGATCCACTGCTCGCCCTCGCCGACGACGGTGCCGGCCAGGGTCCGCTTGGCCTCGACGAGGTCGGCGATCCGTTCCTCGACGGTGCCGGTGCAGACCAGCCGGCGGACCTGCACGCCGCGGCGCTGGCCGATCCGGTGGACCCGGTCGGTGGCCTGGTCCTCGACGGCCGGGTTCCACCACCGGTCGAGGTGGACGACCTGGTTGGCGGCGGTGAGGGTGAGTCCGGTGCCGCCGGCCCGCAGCGAGAGCAGGAACACCCCGGGTCCGTCGGGCTCCTGGAAGCGCCGGACGAGCCGCTCGCGCTCCGGCCGGGGCGTGCCGCCGTGCAGGTGGAGGACCTCGGTGCCGAGCCGCTCGGCGAGGTGGGGGCGGAGCCGGGCGGTGAACTCGGTGTACTGGCTGAAGACCAGGGTGCGCTCGCCGCTCGCGAGGGCCGCGGCGAGGATCTCCTCCAGCCGGTCGATCTTGCCCGAACGACCGGCCAGCGGGCCGCGGTCGCGGACGAGTTGGGCGGGGTGGTTGCAGACCTGCTTGAGCCGGCCGAGGGCGGAGAGCACCGCGCCCTTGCGTTCGACGCCGCGGGTCCCGTCGAGGCGCTGCATCAGGTCGGCGACCACCGCCCGGTAGAGGCCGGCCTGTTCGGCGGTGAGCCCGCACGGGACGGTGAACTCCTGCTTGGCGGGCAGGTCGAGGGCGATCGCGGGGTCGCTCTTGACCCGGCGCAGCAGGAACGGCCCGGCGAGCCGGCGCAGCCGTTCGGCGGCGGCCGGGTTGGCGTTCTGCTCGACGGGGACGGCGAAGCGTTCGCGGAAGGACTCGGCGCTGCCGAAGAGTCCCGGGTTGGCGAAGTCGAGGACGGCGTGGAGTTCGGCGAGCCGGTTCTCCACGGGGGTGCCGGTGAGGGCGATCCGCGGGCCGGAGGGCAGCGAGCGCAGGGCGCGGGAGCGGTCGGTGGCGGTGTTCTTGACGGCCTGGGCCTCGTCGGCGACGATCCGGCGCCAGCGGACGGCGGCGAGGTCGGCGGCGTCGCGGCGGACGGTGTCGTAGCTGGTCACGACGAGGTCGGCGACGGCCGCGGCGGTGCGGGCGGTGCCGCGTTCGGGGCCGTGGTGGAGCCGGACGCGCAGGCCGGGGGTGAAGCGGGCGGCCTCCCGCTGCCAGGTGCCGACCATGGAGGTCGGGCAGACCAGCAGGGTGGGTCCGGTGGCGCCCTCGGCGTGCTCGCGGGCTAGCAGGGCGAGCGTCTGGACGGTCTTGCCGAGTCCCATGTCGTCGGCGAGGACGGCGCCGAGGCCTAGTCCGCCGAGGGCGTGCAGCCAGGCGGCGCCGCGCCGCTGGTAGGGGCGGAGTTCGCCGTGGAATCCGGGCGGGGCGGCCTCGTCCGAGGTGTCGGCGGGGTCCGTACCGGCGCGGCCGGCGAGCAGGTCGCCGATCGGTCCGTCGGCGTGGACGGCGGTGACGGGGAGGCCGACGATGTGCGCGGTTTCGTCGAGGGCGAGCCGGAGCAGGTCGGCGCGGTCCATGGTGCCGGTGGCGTGGCGGGTGAGGAAGGCGTGGGCGGCGCGGATCTGGGCGGTGTCGACCTCCGTCCAGCGGCCGCGGAGGCGGACGAGCCCTTGTTGGGCGGCGGCGAGTTCGGCGAGTTCGTCCTCGGTGAGGGGGGTGTCGCCGAGGGCGGCCTGCCAGCGGAAGGCGAGCAGGTCGTCGCGGTCGATGCGGGAGGGCCGGTCGACGGCGCCGGGGGTGGCGGTGCGGGCGGTGAGGGTGAGTCCGAGCCGGGGGCGGCGCTGCCACCAGGCGGGCAGCAGGATGCCGAAGCCTGCGCGGTCGAGTGCGGGGGCGGCGTCGCGGAGGAAGGCGAGGGCGCCGGCCCGGTCGAGGGCGAGGCCGGTGGGCCGGATCTCGCGGGCGGTGGTGCGCAGGGCGGGGTAGAGCAGGGCCGCCCGGTCGAGTTCGGCGGCGAGGGCGGCCGCGGGCTCGGGGACGGTGCGGGCGAGGGCGGCGTGGCCGGGGCCCTCCGTCCACAGGTCGGCGGCGGGGACGAGCAGGGACGGCCGGTCGGCGGCCCGGAGCAGCAGGTCGAGCCGCCAGTCGTCGTCGGGGCGGCCCTCGGGTTCCTCCTCGGTGGGGCCGAGCGGTTCGACGAGCCGCAGCACCAGCCGGACGGCGGGGTCGGCGGGGATCCGGGCATGCCAGGCGGCGAGGCGTTCGGCGAGTCCGTCGGGGACGGTGTCGAGGCGGCCGTCGGGGGCGTGCAGGGCGGTCAGCCAGGGGTCGTCGCCGGGTGGGGGCGGCCGGTCGGCGAGGGCGGCCCGGGCCTCCAGGTCGGTGAGGGTGTCGAGCGCGTCGGCGAGCAGGGTGTCGGCGCGGCGGCGGCCGGCGGCGGCCGCCGGGTCGGTGGCGAGGCAGACCCGCGGGCAGCCGGCGGCGAGGGCGGCGGCCTCGGTGCGGTCCTCGCCGTCGGGTGCGGGCCGCCAGCGGGCGTACGGGGTGCCGTCGGCCTCGTGGAGGGCGGGCAGGACGCGGCCGCGGCCGACCAGCCGCCAGGCGAGGTCGTGCACGGCGGTGAGCCAGCGCAGCGAGGAGCCGTACGCGAGTTCGGTGGGCGGGCCGTCGTCGGGCTGGCAGTGGGCGGTGGCACGGTGCGGGTCGAAGAGGGCGCCGAGGAGTTGGGCGGTGTGCGGGCCTTCGAGGACGAGGACGGGGACCCGCCAGGGGGTGGGGGCGGCGCCCTGCGGGCGGGTGCCGGTGGGCAGTTGGGGCGAGGGGGCGGGGGCGCCGCCGAGCGAGGGCAGGTGCAGGGTCGCCCAGCGTTCGGCGGCCTGGGCGGCGAGCCAGCCGGGGCCGGGGCCGAGGCCGGCGAGCAGGCGGGCGACGGCGGCGGCGGGGAGGGCGTAGGGGTGTGCGGCGGGGCCGGCTCCGGGCCCGGGGCGGGTCGGCCGGTCGTGGTACGCGGCGCCGCTCTCGGCCCAGAGGGCGAGCCGGCCGCCGTCCTGCCAGAGGGCGTGCAGCGCGTCCATGGGTGGAACCTTCCGTGGGCCGACCGGTTCACCTTAACCGGGGGCCTCCGGGGGCAGTCCGGCCGCCGTTCCCCGGCCGGACGAAACTAGTGGTTGAACTTTGAACCAGATGGGGTTATGGTGGAGCCAACAAGTTGAAGCCTAAACAATATGGCTTCGCACCAGAGGAGGAAGCCATGGGCATCTTCAGCCGCCGCAACGACACCGCCACCGCCGTCGCCACCACCCCGGCCGCCGTCAACAGCCCGGACCTGGGCCACCTGAGCGGCGAGTGGGCCATCGACCCCGCGCACAGCCGGATCGGCTTCGCCGTCCGCCACGCGATGGTGACCAACGTCCGGGGCGAGTTCACCGAGTACGACGGCAAGCTCAAGCTGGACGGCGCCGAGCCCGGCAACTCCTCCGCCGAGCTGGTCATCAAGGTCGCCAGCGTGGACACCAGCCAGGCCCAGCGCGACGAGCACCTGCGCACCGGCGACTTCTTCGCCGCCGAGACGTACCCGGAGATCCGGTTCACCTCCACCTCCGCCGAGCGGATCGGCGAGGACACCTACCGGATGACCGGTGACCTCACCATCAAGGACGTCACCAAGCCGGTCGTCCTCGACCTCGACTACACCGGCCACGCCACCGACCCGTACGGTGCCGCCCGGATCGGCTTCGAGGGCCGCACCACCGTGGACCGCACCGAGTGGGGCCTGACCTACAACGCCGCGCTGGAGACCGGCGGCGTGCTGATCGGCGAGAAGGTCAAGCTCACCTTCGACATCTCCGCCGTCAAGTCCGCCTGACGGCAGCACGGTTCGCGACACCCGGCCACGCCCCCGCCGACACCGACGGCGGGGGCCCCGCCGTGCCCGGGCCCGGCCGGCCCGCTCCGCCGTCGGCTACAGTCACAGGTCGAGCGGGGGGGTACGGCCATGGAACTGCGGCAGCTGCACTGCTTCGTCGCCGTCGCCGAGGAACTGCACTTCGGCCGGGCCGCCGAGCGGCTGCTGCTCGGACAGCCCGCCGTCAGCCAGCAGGTCCGCCGCCTGGAGCGGGAGTTGAAGGTCGAGCTGTTCGACCGCTCGCCCCGCCACGTCCGGCTCACCCCGAGCGGAGAACGCTTCCTGCCCGCGGCCCGCGCCGTCCTGGACGCCGAACGGTCCGCGCGCGCCCTCGCCGCCACGCTCACCGCCCCGGACCGCCTCCGCCTCGGCACGGTCACCGGCCTCGGCACCCGCCTCGACCGCATCCTCGACGCCTACGAGCGGCACGCCCCCGGCGTGGAGGTGGAACTCTGCGCGCTGCCCGCCGCCGAGCGGCTGGCCCGGCTCGCCGACGGCCGGCTCGACGCCGCCTTCGTCCGCGGCGTTCCGCCGGAGCAGGACGGCGAACTGCGCCTCCTCGCGCTCTGGGAGGACGAGTTGACCGTCGCGCTGCCCGCCCGGCACCCGCTCGCCGAACAGGACGCGATCGACCTCGCCGACCTCGCCGCGCTCCCGCTGCGGCTCACCGAGCGGCGCAACCACCCCGCCCTGGTCGACCTGGTGACGGCCGCCTGCCGGGAGGCGGGCTTCGAGCCCGTCCCGGGCCCGGCCTCCGGCACCCTGCAGGACACCCTCGCCGCCATCGGCTCCGGCCCGGCCACCTGGACGGTGGTCTACACGGAGAACGCCCGCAGGACGGTGTCGGGCCGGGTGGCCTTCCGTCCGCTGCGCACCCCCCGCCTCGCCCTGCCCACCTCGCTGGCCGTCCGGCGCGGCGCACCGCTGCCCCGGCTGCTGCTCAGCGCCTGCCGGCAGGACCGGGCGCAGTCCGCCCCGCCTTCGAAGAAAAGCCTCTGACCTGCAACGATCAGGGTTCGTGATCGCTGCCAGAGCCGATCGGGTCTGGGTCGCGGCCCACCCCCGGGTGTGGACTCCTCCCAGGAGGCCGGGCCGGGCGGAGGAGCCGCACCGGGCGGCCGAGGACCGAGGAGAGCACCATGCCGATCGTCACCGTGCAGCAGGGCCCCCGCACCGTCGAGCTGAAGCGCGAGCTGGTCAAGAAGATCACCGACGCCTTCGTCGAGGCCTACGAGATCCCGGCCGAGACCGTCCAGGTGTGGATCCACGAGGTCCCGGCCGACAGCT
This sequence comes from Kitasatospora arboriphila, assembly GCF_039528095.1. Taxonomy (NCBI): domain Bacteria; kingdom Bacillati; phylum Actinomycetota; class Actinomycetes; order Kitasatosporales; family Streptomycetaceae; genus Kitasatospora; species Kitasatospora arboriphila. Next base: position 6,468 of record NZ_BAAALD010000041.1, on the reverse strand, counting down.
GGGGCGCCGCCGGCACCCTGATCGCGGACAAGTAGCCGCGACCGCGCCACCAAGGGCCGCGGGTCATCCCGTTCCGGGCAGCAGGGCGGCGTCCTCCGCCGGCAGCCAGCTGCCCGGCGGGCGCCGCAGCCAGCCCTCCCGGCGCCCCAGGTCCGCCGCCGCCGCGAGCAGCGCGGTCAGCCCGGGGTGGCGCAGGCCGGGCCGGTGCACCAGGCCCACCAGGCTGAGCGGCACCGGGTCGACCAGCGGCCGGGTGACGCAGCCCGGCACCTCGGGGCCGCCGACGGTGGTCAGCACCGGTTCGCGGTGCCGGGCGAGGTAGCGGGCGAGCTCCGGCACGCCGACCGGCGGGGCGTGCCCGGGTGCGGCCGTCAGACCGTGTGCGGCCAGCAGGTTGAGCCCCAGGTCCGTCCACTCGGTGGTGGCCGGGTTGCCGGCCAGGACGTCCACGGGGTGGCCGGCCAGGGCCGCCACCGGGACGGCCGCCCGGCCGGCCAGCGGGTGGTCGGCCGGCAGGAAGACCGCCATCGGCTCCAGCCGGACGGGGACGTGCGCGAGTTGGGCCCGGACCCGGGCGGGCAGGCCGGGCTGCCGGCCGAAGGCCACGTCCAGCCGGTGCGCGAGCAACTCCGCCGCGGCGGCGGCCAGTCCGCCGTGGAACCGGGCGAGCAGCTCGGCCTCCGGCTCCGCGGCGCGGGCCGCCGCGAGCAGCCGGCCGGGGGTGAGGTCGGCGCCGTCCACGTCGTTGCCGAGGTCGACCAGCAGGGGCCGGGCGCGGACGGCGGAGACGATCTCGTCGTGCAGGGCCAGCAGGCGGCGGGCCTGCGGCAGCAGGGCCTCCCCGGCCGGGGTCAGCTGGACGCTGCGCGTGGTGCGGTGGAACAGCACCACTCCCAACTGCCGTTCCAGCGCCCGGACGTCCCGGCTGAGCGCCTGCTGGGCGAGGTGCAGCAGCGCGGCCGCCCGGCCGAAGTGGAGGGTCTCGGCGGTCGCGACGAATCCGCGCAGCAGCCGGGGGTGCAGGTCCTGGGGCATGATCACGGCAGCGTAGGCAACCGGCCGCCGATTGACAACGCAGATGCGTGAATCGGGCCGAACAGGTGTTGGACCTGCGGCCCGGGCGGCGGCGAGGCTGGTGGCACCGCCGATCCTCGACCGGGAGACCCGTGTCCGCCTCGTACCGCCGCATCCTCGCCCTGCCCGGGGCGCTCGCCTTCACCCTCGCCGCGCTGCCGGCCCGCCTCGCGATGTCGATGAGCGGGGTCTCCACCGTCGTCCTGATCGCGGAACGGCGCGGCTCCTACGCACTGGCCGGGGCCGTCTCCGCCGCCGGGCTGGTCTCCCTCGCCGTCCTGCTGCCGCTGCTGGGCCGCCTGGTCGACCGGTACGGACAGGCCCGGGTCGCGGTGCCCTCCGTCCTGGCGGCCGTGGTGCCGACGGCGGGGCTGCTGCTCTGCGTCCGGTCCGGCGCACCCGACTGGACGCTGTTCCTGTGCTGGGCGGCCTCCTCGACGGCGCCCAACGTCGGCGGGATGGTCCGGGCGCGCTGGGCGCACCTGCTGCGCGGCGACGAGGCCGGCCGGCACCTCGCCAACTCCCTGGAGCAGGCGCTGGACGAGCTCTGCTTCATGCTCGGCCCGGTGCTGGCCGTCCTGCTCTGCCGGGCGTTCACCCCGGAAACCGGGCTGCTCACCGCGGGGGCGCTCTGCACGGCCGGTGTGCTGCTGCTGGCCGTGCAGCGCGGCACCGAACCGCCGCTCGCCCCGGCGTCCGCGGGCACTGCCGGCGAGGAGGGGACGAGCGGGGCCGGCCGGCCGGCGGGCGGGCGCGGCAGCCTCCGGGTGCTGCTGCCGATGTTCCTCGCCACCGGGGTGGTGTTCGGCTCGATGGAGGTCACCACCATCGCGTACACCGACGCGACCGGGCACGGCTCGCTGGCCGGGCTGCTGCTGGGCCTGGTGGCGGCCGGATCGTGCGTGTCGGGGCTGGTGTCCGGGCTGCTGCGGCCGCGCCGCGGCCCGGCCGCCCGGCTGCTCGGCGGCGTCGCGGCGATGGCCGGCCTGATGCTGCTGCCCGCGGCGGCCGGGTTCTTCGGCGCGGGGCCCGCGGTGCTGGCGGCGGCCCTCTTCCTGGCGGGTTCGGGCACCGCGCCGACCATGGTGAGCGGGATGACGCTCGTCCAGCAGCTCGTACCGGCCGGCCGGTTGAACGAGGCGATGGCTGCGGCGGTCTCGGCGATCCTGGTCGGCATCTCGGCCGGCTCGGCGATCGGCGGCGCGATCGCCCAGCGCCTCCCCGCGGGCGCCGGCTACCTCGTCCCGGCCGCGGCCGCGGCCACCGCCCTGCTGATCGTTGTGACCGGCGCCCGCCGGCTGCGCGCCGCGGCCCCCTCCCCCGCCGAGCGCCGGACCACCGACCGGGCCGTACCCGCCGCGGCCTGCGCCGACTGACCCCACCGCACCGACGAAACCCCGGCACCCGCCGCCACACCGGCCACCAGCCCCGCAGGCCATCGCCGAAGAGGCCACGCACCTGCACGGAAACACCACCGCGCCGCCCCGGCCACCCTCCCCGGCCGACGCCGCGCCACCCCTCACGACCCCACCGCACCGACCAGACCCCGGCACCCGGCGCCCACACCGGCCACCAGCCCCGCAGGCCATCGCCGAAGAGACCACGCACCTGCACCGAGACACCACCGCACCGCCCCGGCCACCCTCCCGGCTGACCCCGCGTCACTCTCGCGGGCCGGCGGAAATCCCCGGGCCCGCTGTCGGTGCCGGGCGCTAGCGTCGCGGGCATGGCCGCAGGGATCACGTACGTACGGGGGGACGCCAGTGCGCCGCAGGGCGCCGGGGTCAAGGTGATCGCGCACGTCTGCAACGACCTGGGCGGCTGGGGCAAGGGCTTCGTGCTGGCGCTGTCGCGGCGCTGGCCGGAGCCGGAGGCCGCCTACCGGGCGTGGCACCGCGACCGGGCCCGGAACGGCTTCGGGCTCGGCGCGGTGCAGTTGGTCCAGGTGGAGAGGTACGTCTGGGTGGCGAACCTCGTCGGCCAGCGGGGCATCCGCACGGGCCGCTCCAGCGGGGTGCCGGTGCGGTACGAGGCGATCGACGCGGGGCTGGCGGAGCTCGCCGGGCACGCCCGGCGGCTGGGGGCGTCGGTGCACATGCCGCGGATCGGCTGCGGGCTGGCCGGCGGCCGCTGGGAGCGGGTGGAGCCGCTGGTCCGCGCCCGGCTGGCCGAGCAGGGGGTGGCCGTGACGGTCTACGACCGGTGAGCCGGCCGCGGCCAGCTGTACTCGTACTCGGTGACCTCGTGGCCGCCGGGGAACACCGCGGTCCGTTCGGCGGTGCGCACCCCGCCCTCGCGCTCGTAGAAGGCGATGGCGCGGTGGTTGTCGCGCAGCACCTCCAGGCGGAGGGCGGCGGGTGCGGCGCGGTCGAGGGCGGCGCGCAGCAGCCGGGTGCCGATGCCTCCGCCGGTGCGGCCGGGGCGGACGTGCAGGTTGTCGAGCAGGACGCGGCCGTCGGGTTCGGGCACCAGGTAGGCGAAGCCGACCGGTGCGCCGCCGGGCTCCTCGGCGAGCAGCAGGACGGGGGTGTGCTCGGGGCCGCCGTAGTCGGCGGTGAGGCGCAGCTCCCAGATCTCCAGGCGCTGGGCGGGCAGTCCGTCGCCGAGCGCCTCCGCGGGGACGAGGCCTGCGTAGGCCGTGCGCCGGCTGTCGGCGTGCAGGGCCGCGACGGCGGGGGCGTCGGCGGGTCCGCCCTCGCGGACGGTGATCTCGGCGGTCATGTCCCGAGCCTTTCACGGGCCGCCGGGGCCCGGTCCGGCGCGGCCGCGGCCGGTTCCGCTTGAAGTCGCCCCGGGAGCGGCCCTAGAGTCTCCCGGAGCAGGTTTTGAACGCGTTCGAAACCTGCGGGGGCGGACCGCACCGGGTACGGAGGGGAGATCCGGTGCGGCTCCGCCCGGCCCGCGCCGCCCGGCCCGGGCGGGACACCCTCCGCGCCCGGCTAGGCTCAGGGCCGTGGACGAGCAGAAGGGCGGCACCCCAGGCATGGACGAGAGCGCCCAGGACGCCGGGCTCGGGGCGGAGCTCCCGGGTGGCCGGGCGCGCCCCAAGACCGGCAAGAGCGAGCAGACCCGGGCGCTGATCCTCGAGACCGCGATGCGCCTGTTCCAGGAGCGCGGCTACGAGAAGACCACCATGCGCGCGATCGCGGCCGAGGCCGGGATCTCGGTCGGCAACGCGTACTACTACTTCGCCTCGAAGGAATTCCTCATCCAGGGGTTCTACGACGGGATGACGGTCGAGCACGCCGTGGACGCCGTGCAGCGGATGCAGGGCCACACCGAGTTCGCCGACCGGCTGCACCTGGCGCTGTCCTCCTGGCTGGACACCGCCGCGCCGTACCACGAGTTCGCCGCCCAGTTCTTCCGGACGGCCGCCGACCCGAACAGCTCGCTCAGCCCGTTCGCCAACGAGTCGCACCGGGCCCGGGCCACCGCCGTCGGGCTGTTCCGGGACGTGCTGACCGGCTCCGACGTCGCACCCAAGCTGGACAAGGAGCTGGCCGAACTGCTGCCGGACCTGCTCTGGCTGCACCTGATGATCATCGTGCTGTACTGGGTCTTCGACCACACCCCGGACCAGGAGCGCACCCGCGAGTTCGTCCGCCGGTCCACCCCGATGGTCGCCAAGGTGGTCGTGCTCTCCCGCTACCGGGTGTTCCGCCCGCTGGTGCGGGACGTGAAGGGCCTGATCCAGGACTTCATCCTGCCGACGATAGGCCGCACCGCGACCTGAGGCCCGCGGCCGGCGTCCCGCGCCGGAGTGGGGCCCGCCGGTCAGAAGCCGTCCGGGTTCCAGGCCTGCACGGCGGTGCGCAGCAGCAGGTCGGCCCGCTCCGCCGCGCCGCCGGTCAGCTCGGTCAGCAGGCCGGCCGTGTGCAGCCGGACGGCGGACTCGGTGCCCAGGTACAGCGCGGCGAGCGCCGAGGCGTCCAGCGCGAGGTCGGCGGCCTCCCCGGTCGGGGTGCAGCGGCCGGTGCCGTCGGCGGCGGTCTCCAAGGCCCAGCGGCCGGCCGCGAAGCCGTCCGGGTCGGCGACCTCCAGGACCAGCCGGCCGGGGGCGCGGTAGCTGCGGGCGGTGAACGCGGCGGGCAGGTCGAGCAGCCTCAGCCAGAGGAAGTCGGAGCTGTCCCGGCCGGGGACGGCCGCGCGGGGATCGGTGAGCAGCAGCGGCAGCGGGTCGTCGGGGGCGAGGTTGCCGATCGCGACGGTGCGGACCCAGTCCACCGAGAACGCCAGGCGCCACAGCGCCACGGCGGCCTCGCGGTCCAGCGCCAGGAAGTCCTGGACGGTGAGGGTGCAGTTCGGCAGGTTGCCCTCCCACACGTCGTCCACCGTGTAGGCGATCAGACCGGTGACGGTGCCCTCGGCATCGCGGTGCAGCGCGAGGAAGGGCTCCTTCCAGTCGAAGCCGGGCAGGGTGACCTCGCCGGTGTGCAGCTTCCACCAGGTGTCGCTGCGGCCGATCGCGCCGGGCTGCCGCCGCCGCCAGCGCTCGTGGAGTTCGGCGCCGTGCTTGCGGGCCTCGGCCATGGTGACGAAGTCGGTCCGCCCTCCGGAGGCGGGCAGGTCCTCGCGGAGCCGGCCGCGGCCGAGGTCGACCGTCCAGGACTGGTTGCGGGTGGCCGGGCCGAAGCCGTACCGGCCGTAGATGGGGTGCTCGGCGGCGATCAGGATCGCCGCGGCGCTGCCGCGCTCCTTCGCGGCCGCGAGGTCCTGCCCCATCATCCGGCGGAGCAGGCCGCGGCGGCGGTGGGTGGAGTTGACCGTCACGGCGGTGATCGCGTCGACCGGCAGCAGGGCGCCGCCGGGCACGGTGAGCCCGGTGTCGAAGCTGCGGAAGGTGGCCACGCAGCGGGACGGGTCGTACGGGTCGAAGGCGCCGAGGAAGCGGCCCGGCTCGAAGGTCAGCCGCCGGTACTCGGTGCCCTCGGCGAGGTGCGGGCGGAGGAATCCGCGGGCCACCGCACGGTCCCACAGCGGGAGTTCGTCCTCGGTGACGGCTCGGACCTCGACGGCGTCCGGTGCGGTCGGCCGCCCCTCGGTGTGCCGGCCGGCCCCGGCCGGTGCGTCCTTGCTCATCCGGCCACGGTACGGCGGGTCCCGGGGACCGGCATCCGAATTTCGGCGCGGCCCGCGGCACCGGCGGCGTGACGTCCCCGGGGGCTGCGGAGTCCGCCCGGTGGGGCGCCGCCCCACCACCGACGGCCCGCGCCGGCGCGGCCCGCACCAGGTCGCGGCCCGGCGGTCAGCCCTGCCGGCGCGGCTGCGGGTGCGGCAGCTTCGGGTGGCGGTAGGGGGCGTACGGCTCGGGGGTCTCCGCGGCGGACGGGCGGGCCGCGTACACCCGCTGGCGGCCGGCCCGGACGGCCCGCCGGCGGGCCTTCCGGCCAACTT